>DASUQU010000068.1:0-2274 GCA_036280495.1 Thermomicrobiales bacterium
GTACGGATAGAGGTTCATGATGACAAACGCGCGCTCGCCACGGTGCACAATCAGCGACTGGACGTCGTCCTGTTCGGCCAGGCGATTGCAAAAGATGCAGCCCTCTTCGCGATGCGCTCCGGCAACGTAGCGCATCCGCCAGGGCGTCCAAAGCCACTCTCGATCACTGGGCGGTATGGAGTCTGGCGGAGGGCCGGGATCTCGAAGTTCTTTCCGTTGCCGTTCCGGACGGATCACGCTCGATTGTGCCCTCCCTGCTCCGCTTATGTGGCCCGGTGCGCGAAATAGGGAGCGAGATACGCTCTCGATTGCAGTTCTGCTATGTCGAATTCGACGGCGGCAAGCGGATCGATCCCAGTACTCGCACAGGCCTGCCCGACCAGCGACAGGGTGGCGTGGGCGGCTGCGGTACTGTCAAGTGCATCAGGCTCGCCCGCCGACCAGTGGTCCGCCTCCGCGCGAAGCAGCCGGCAGACGGTCCTCGCCGGCAGTTGCGTGTCGATGGTGGCCAATGCGCGATCGGGCCGCAATGCCATCCAGGTCGCTCGATTGCGTAGTGACTCCAAGAGCAGCCAGTAGATGACCTGAGATGCTTCGAGGAGCACGTCACGTTCCGGGTCGGTGTGCCGGTGCTCTCCATCCAGCACCCCGGCCAGCTCACGCAGCTCGTCGGCAATACGACTCCCGAAATGCTGGTCGGTGCATCGCAGGCGGCGAGACGTCCCCGACACGGAGGTCAGATCGTGGTCGCGCAAGTAGGCATAGGCGTCGAACTGGCAGCGCGTCGCCTCCCCAAGTGGATCAAGCGCCTGGTTCTCAGGAGACTGGGGTGCTGACGCCGCCTCGTGGTAGACGGTGCTTGGGTCGAAGGCACGATCTCGGACGATGGTGAGCGAGCCATCTGGCGCGGTGCGCCGGTAGAAGCAGGTCGGATAGCCATGGTGACAGACGGCCCCAACCTGGTGCACGAGAAGTAGGAGACTGTTTTGCTCGCAGTTAACGCGGATCTCGTCGACGAGCTGCTCGTGACCTGATGTCTCACCCTTTCTCCAGAGCGCGTTGCGGCCGCGGCTCCAGTAATGCGCTCTGCCGGTCTCTTGGGTCAGCCTTAGCGCTTCGTCGTTCATGTAGGCAAGCATCAGAACGTCGCCTGATACGGCGTCCTGAACGACCACCGGCGCCAGTCCATCGGCGCCGTACTGGACAATGCGCGGCGGCAGATCGTTCATGATCGAGCGTCGCGCACCGGGATACCGCGGCTGGCGAGATGCTTTCGTACGTCCCCGATGCGGTACTCCCCGAAATGGAAGATCGACGCCGCCAGCACGGCGTCGGCACGGCCTGGCGCCAGACCTTCACAGAGATGATCGAGATTGCCCGCCCCACCGGAGGCGATCACTGGGACGTTGACGGCGGCCGAGACGGATTCCAAGAGCGGGAGGTCGTAGCCATCACGGGTGCCATCGCGGTCCATGCTGGTGAGCAGGATCTCCCCGGCGCCGCGGCAAGCCGCTTCTGTAGCCCACGCCACGGCGTCGAGACCGCTGGCGCGTCGGCCCCCGTGCGTGTAGACACCCCAGCCGTCGCGATCCGGCTCGCGACGAGCATCGATGGCGACCACGATGCATTGGCGACCAAAGACGTGCGCCCCGGCGTCGATCAGATCGGGATCGCTGATGGCAGCGGTGTTGATCGAGACTTTGTCGGCGCCAGCTGAGAGCAGATCGCGAATGTCGCTCACGGAGCGGACACCACCGCCAACCGTCAGCGGGATGAAGACCTGATCGGCTGTCCGCTCGACGACGTCGATCATCGTACGGCGGCTGTCGGATGAGGCCGTGATGTCGAGGAACACCAGCTCGTCGGCGCCTTCGCTGTCGTAGAACGCGGCCAGCTCGACGGGATCGCCAGCGTCACGCAGATTGACAAACTCGATCCCTTTGACGACGCGGCCCTCGGTCACGTCAAGGCAGGGAATGATTCTGCGGTATGGCCCGGCATCGGGTAGGCCGTTGCGGACGTCGATGGTATAGGAGCTCAACATGGCGCCTCGGTACGTTGAAAAAGCGCCAGAGCTTCCGCAAGGTTGACGCGCCCGTCGTACAACGCTCGGCCGATGATCGCTCCAGTCACGCCGGTCGCCGCAGCGGCCTTGATGTCTTCAAGCGAGGCAATGCCGCCGGAGGCGATGACGTCAGCGTCGATCTTCTTCACGAGCTCGCCGAGTGCCTCTATGTTGGGACCAGAGAGCGTGCCGTCACGGCGAATGTCGGT
>DASUQU010000069.1:0-4048 GCA_036280495.1 Thermomicrobiales bacterium
ACCAGCCACGAGGGATAGCAGCGCCAGACATGGCTAACCTCATTACCATTGCCCGGCTCATTTTGCTGTTCGTCGTCATCGCCATGATCCATTTCCGCCCGGTCGATCTCGCGCTGCTCTCGATGATCCTCCTCGGCGTCGTCTTCGCCGGTGACGGTATCGACGGCTGGGTGGCACGGAAGCGGGGATCAACAACGCCGTTCGGTGCCGTTTTCGACATCGCGGGTGACCGCATCGTAGAGACGGTCCTCTGGGTCTACTTCGCCTGGGAGCGGATAATCCCCCTCTGGGTGCCGTTCCTGGTCATCGTCCGCGGCGGCATCGTCGACGCCCTACGCTCCATGTCATATGAGGAGGGTATGACCGCGTTCGGCGACAACACGATGATGCGCTCGGCGCTGACCCGCTGGCTCACGGCGGGGCGGTTCATGCGCGGGCTATATGGCTATGTCAAGGCGGCCGCGTTTATCTTCCTGACCGGCTATTTTGGCTTTATCCAACCGCAGGCGGCAGGGACCTGGTTGGACAAGGTCTACGGTCTCGACATCGTGCGCTGGTTCGGCTGGGCGAACGTCTGGCTGGCGGTCGCGCTGACGCTGGTACGTGGGGTACCAGTGCTTGTCGATTCGGTTCCCTACATTCGCAAGGGTGGCAAGACCGCGATCGCCGAGCCGCTGGTGGCACCGGTACGCGGTCGCGCCAGTACTCCTGAAGGATGATCAACCAGTGCCAGCGGTGCCGATAACCGCCACGGGTGAACGCGAAGAACCGGCGACGCCGATCGACTCCCCGGTGCGGCGCATCCTGCGCCGCCCGAGCGAACGCTACCGGCGTGAGCGCCCGAGGCAGCTCCGCTATCGTCTCGCCGTCGGGATCGCTGAGGTCGTCTCGCGCATCGTCGCCTGGCTCCCTGACCGGGTGCGCGACGGCATCGCCGATTGGGCCGGCGATCTCTGGATCCGACTGACGCCAGTCTACCGGGAGAATGTCATCGCTAATCTCGCTCAGGTGCTGGGACCAGAGACTCCGCGCCCGGAACTCGAGGCGAAGGCGCGGCAGATCTTCCGCATGTCGGCCCGGAACTTTGGCGAACTGCTCCGGTTGAAGCATCTCACCCCCAGGCAACTGACCGCGCTGGTACCGATCACGGTCAAGGATCTCTCCGTCCTGCACGGGGCCCGCGCGCGCAGACAGGGGGTCATCATCGCCACCGCGCATATGGGCGCTTTCGATCTCCTCGGGCATGCTATTGCCGCCCAGGGCGTGCCCATGACCGTCATCACGGGGCGGACCACCTCCCGCTTCGTGTTCGATGGCGTCACTCATCTGCGGCACTCGCACCGAGTGACGATGGTCGAGCCGACCCCCGGTGGAGTGCGCCGCGTCATCCGCGCGCTGCGCCGAGGAGAAATCGCCGGGTTCGTGGTCGATTACGACTTTTTTCAGAACGGGGTGCCGATGACCTTATTTGGTCGCGAAACGACTCTGCCACCGGGCGCGATCCGCATCGCGCGAGACACCGGGGCGCTCGTCGTGCCGATGTTTCCCCGGCGTGGCCCTGACGGGCATGAGCTCACGGTCGGCGAGCCGTTTGAAGTCCCCAAAACGGCCGACATCGATGCCGACGTGGCTGCCGGCATGGAGCTGCTGAAATCGCGCCTGGAAGCGGGGATTGGTGCTAACCCCGACCAGTGGGTGCTGTTCCAGCGAGCGTGGCCATTGGCACCCGCGCCCCCTGTCCGCGTCTTTCCGGTCGGGTCGCCCCTCGAGAGCGAGCTGCTGAAACGCGTCGACGCTGTCCTCCCGCCACCGCGCGACGGGCGGTTCTCGCTCCGGGAGGATGCGCCCACAGGTCGTACGGACCCGCCTCCGCAATCTCCAGATCGATAAGCGCCCCAACCGGCAGCGCACCCGGCACGAAGACCAGGCCGTCGACCTCCGGTGCGTGCCGCCGCGCGCGCCCGACGGCGATCGGCTCTGAGTTGCCCGTTTCGTCCTCGGCCTCGCCGATCGCCTCGATGAGGACCTGCATCGTGGTGCCCACAAGTGCCTGGTTCTTAAGCAGCGAGATCGCCTGCTGCGTCTCCATAACCGCGTTGCGGCGCTCCTCGGCGACGTGCGCCGGCACCGGAAGCAGATCGAGGGTGACTGCCTTTGTGCCGGGCTCCGGCGAGTAGGTGAAGACCCCGACGTGGTCGAACTCCTGCTCCGCCACAAAATCGAGCAGCGTCTGGAACTGCTCGTCTGTCTCGCCGGGGTAGCCGACGATGAGCGTCGTCCGCATGACGACGTCCGGCATCTTGGCGCGAGCGTGATCGATCAGGCGGCGGGTCATGGCGATGTCGCTGGGGCGATTCATATTCCGCAGCACAGTCGGATCGGCGTGCTGGATCGGCATGTCGAGGTAGGGCAGGAGGGCGTCGTGCTCGGCCATGATGTCGACCATGCGCAGGGTCAACGGGCTGGGGTAGATGTAGAGCATCCGCAGCCAGGGGAGATCAGGTACGCCTTCCACAATCTGCTGGAGGAGGTTGGGGAGCCCATGCTTGATGCCGAGGTCCGCCCCGTAGCGAATGGTGTCCTGGGCAACGAGCACGACCTCCTTCGTTCCCTGGCCGACGAGGTCGACGATCTCCTGCAACACGTGCAGCGGTCGCTTGCTCATCTGCCGACCTTTGATGCTGGGGATGGTGCAGAAGGCGCATGCGTGATCACAGCCATCGGCGACCTTGACGTAGGCTGACGGGCCGGCCTGGACCCGGCTGAAGGTCGTCAGCATCCCCTCGCAGCCGGCAACCTCCGGTTGCGGCGCCTCACCCAGGAGACCGCCAACAACGTCGCCGATGCGATGCCATTCCCGTGTAGTCAGGACGTGGTCGACACCGGTCGGGATGTCATCCCGATAGTTGCCGAGCGCCGGCATGCAGCCAGCGGCGATGACCACCTGATCGTCGCGGCGCCGGTCGAGCAGCTCCGAAATGGCCGCCACTGACTCGTCACGCGCCGCGCCGAGGAAGCCGCAGGTATTGACGATTACCACGCGCGCGTCTTCGGGCCGGGCGCATGGCATCATCCCCCGCGAACGGAGGAGATGATCCATCCCATCGGAATCGACCCGGTTCTTGGAACAGCCGAGGGTCAGGATGTGAAACGCGCGTTCGGCACCGCGTGCCGGGCTATCAACCACGATTGAGTGCTCCTAGTTGAGACGGCAAGTCGGCGATCCGGCAAGACGGCGAGTAAGTCGAGGTGTCGAGAGAGTCGAGGGGACTCCATCACCCCGACACCTGCCACCCATCACCTTCGTTCACCGGTAATTCGTGAACTGCAGGGCAACCGGATAATCCTCGGCTTTAAGAGCCTGGATGACGGCCTGCAAGTCGTCCTTGTTCTTGGCCTGGACGCGGACGGCGTTGCCCTGGATCTGAGGGGTCACTTTCTTGAAGTCGTCCCGCACGCGCTTGCTGATCTGCTTGGCGAGGTCCTCCGGGATGCCACGGCGCAGCTTCACCATCTGTCGCACGCGACCACCGGAGGCTGGTTCCTCCTCCCCGTAGTCGAGAATCTTGAGCGAAAGCCCGCGCCGGACGAACTTCGATTCGAGCAGGTCGCGAACGGCACTCAGGGTGTATTCGGAGTTGGAATTGATCGTCAGCTGATTGTCGGTGGCTTCAATCGTCGTCTTCGTGTCCTTCAGATCGTAGCGCTGCTGAATCTCCCGCTGGGTCTGATCGAGAGCGTTCTTCAATTCCTGCTGGTCAAAATCCGAAACGATGTCAAATGACGAGAGAGATGCCATATGAGATAACCTCCATCAAGGCCAAACGCGTAATTCTACCAAGATTGCCTTGAGTCGTAGGTGGTTAGTTGTGAGTCGGAATTCAGTCTGGCGAGGCGATGCGGAGCGACGACGTTCATTCTAAGGGCTTGACACCCCATAGCGGACCATTGCTACCTGCGCTATGATCCCGTGCCCGGAAACGTCGGGATCGGCGGCGATAGACCCGCCGCCGCGGGTGGGTCAGCGGTGACCTTCCATTGGCGCGCG
>DASUQU010000070.1:0-5045 GCA_036280495.1 Thermomicrobiales bacterium
AGCGACGATCCAGTTCAGGATGAGCAGCGTCATCCCCATGGCGAACGCCGCCGTCAACATCAACGCGATGATGACCCAGTTGGAGCCGAATGTCTCGATAGTCACGCGCTCGCGGTTCCCTTCAATCGGGATCAATCAGACAAGCGGCCGCCAGGGAGGCGGCCGAATCAACAACTGAATTTTACCACGGATGGGAGGGATTCCGGCCTCTGGATTAGGGTGCTAGCCGATGCGCACTGCCTGCTCTGGGAAGCGGTATCGCTCCGGGCGCTGATGTCGCTGCAGCGCGTAGACGGCAGTCAGTGGTCCAATTCGTCCAACGAACATCGCTGCGCAGAGAATGAGTTTTCCCGCGACCGTGAGCGCGGGAGTAATCCCAGTCGAGACCCCGACCGTGGCCAGCGCGCTCATCGATTCGAACATCAGGTGGATCATGCCGATCTCTCGGTGGCCGACGTGATGCTCGGCTATAGCGAGCGCGACCGTGATCACCCCGTAGAGCAGGAGGGAGATGGCGATCACGGTTACCGCGCGGAAGACCAGTGGTGTGGCGATGCGCCGTCCCCAGACCTGTGTTTCCGGATTCCCTCGTAGGGTCGAGAGAACTGCGGCGACGACGACACCAACCGTGTTCAGGCGGACACCACCCGCTGTCGAACCAGATGCGCCGCCGACGAACATCAGACCAAGCCAGAAGAAGAGCGTCAGCGGATGCGCCAGATTCCAGTCGACTGTCGTGAATCCCGCCGTCCGGGCCGCAACGCTCTGAAAGAGCGCGGCGAGGGCTTTAGAGCCTACGGTGTGTCCGGCCAAGGCGCCTCCCCACTCGGCGGCGAGGAAGACGAGCGCACCTGCTCCGAGCAGCAGGGCGTTCAGTGCCAGCACGATCTTCGTGTCGAGCGCTAGTGATCGCCAGGACTTCTGGCGCGTGACGTCGGCGAAGATGAGGTACGAGAGCGCACCCGCCTGGATGAGCGCCATGAGCACGACGTTGACCCAGACGTCGGTCGCCGCGGATTGCAAAGACAGGAACCCACCGGCCAGATCAAATCCAGCGTTGCAGAACGCGGCGATGGCATAGAACAAACCGTTCCAGAGGGCGTCAAGGAGATGCATGTCCGCCACCGTAGCGAACCAGATTGCGAGAATTACTGTGCCAGCGCCTTCCGCAATCAGAGTGAAACGAATGATCTGCTCGGCGAGGGTGACGGCTTCTCGCAACGAGAGAGCGGGCGCGCCGTCTTTGAGCAGCATCTCGTCGCGCAAGGTGTATGAACCGGCGCCACGCCGTAGCATCTGGAGGAGGATGCTGGCGCCGACCGAGAAGCCGAGCCCGCCGATCTGAATAAGCATCAGGACGACAAGCTGCCCGAACCAGTTCCAATGCTCCAAAGTGTCCACCACGACTAGGCCAGTGACGGATGATGCGGAGACAGCAGTGAAGAACGCATCGATCACCGGGGTCGGTTCGCGTGCCCTCGTTACCCAGGGCGTCGTCAGCAGGACCGTGCCCACCGATATGAGGACGACGAACGACAGCACGAAGAGCTGGGCATGACGCCGGGCGTTGGCACCAGCTCCAGGTCCAGCCGCCTGCGGCGCGAAAATGACACGCCGAGACGGTGGAGTGGGTGGCTCTGGCTTTCCCGTGATCAGTCGTCTAACTGTCGGCGAACGCGTCGATCGCCTCGTCGATTCCCGCGACAAGGATGACGTCCCCCTCTAGCAATGTGGTGTCAGGTACCGGGCGCGGCAGCAGGAAATTGCCGCGCTGGATGAGGATGATGCAGATGTTCGGTCTGGCCAAGTCGATCTGGCCGACGGTTTGCCGCACGGCGGTCGTAGGGACCTCCATCCGTGCCACCCCGCCCGTCTGCGTCAGATTCAAGTAGGCGACCAGGTGCCGGATCTCGAGAGAGTGCGCAACCTGGTCCCCGGCTTCGCTCTCGGGGAAGACGATCCGGTCCGCTCCGACCTTGGTCAGGATCTCGCCGTGGATGTCAGTTTCCGCCTTGGCGATGACCCAGGGGACGCCGATTCGCTTCAGAATCAACGC
Source organism: Thermomicrobiales bacterium (assembly GCA_036280495.1). GTDB lineage: Bacteria > Chloroflexota > Chloroflexia > Thermomicrobiales > UBA6265 > JACCXM01. Next base: position 2,057 of record DASUQU010000070.1, read on the forward strand.
ACAGCTAATGCTCTCTTCGATGTTCTGGCCCTGGCCCACCACGGCAACTTCAGACCGGTCGACGCCAAGTGAGAGAAGTGCTTCCTGGTCCGAGCCATCGGCCTGGGCGGCGAGAGTCGCGAAGTCGGCCGCCTCGGCAACTCGCTCCTCGGCGATATCAATGGCGGTAACGTCGTAGCCAAGCTCGTGGCATACGCGCGCAACACTAGTTCCAAATCGGCCGAGGCCGATAACAGCGACGCGTTTCCGTGACGCCTCCTGGCGATTTCCCCCAAGCATCCTGAGCCCTTCCCGATCGCCGCTTACTAGCAAGTTTCTGGCCGAGGGGGTCGTTATTCAACGGCAGATTACGGGACCGGCGTCCCGGGCAACGGGAACCGATCCGCGACTCGATCGGGGGTCCACGGGGTGTAGAGCCAATCAGTGAAGAATGCGTCCAGATCTTCGCCTGAGAGCTCTTCGGCGAGAGCGATGAAGTCATCGGTCGTCGCGGTCGAGTAACGGTACCGCGCTGCCCACTCCTGAAGCAGCTGGAAGAACGTCTCGTCGCCGAGTCGCTCCCGCAGCTCGTGCAGGAGCACTGCGCCGCCCGCATACGGCACCTCGGTAAAGAGGTGATCCGGACCGGGGTCGCCGATAAGCACGCCTCTGCCGTCCTCGGTGCGGCTGACCGTCGCGAATCCGGCGATTTGCCGCTGTAAGGCGGCTTCAGCGGCCCTCGGACCATGGGCGGCATCCGCCCAGAGGATCTCGGCGTAGCGCGCGAATCCTTCATTCAGCCAGATGTCCTGCCAGCGGGCAGGCGAGACGCTATCGCCGAACCATTGATGGGCGATCTCGTGAGCGATGGTTCGCTCGTTCACCGCTGAGCTGTCGTAGCCGATCATGCCCTGGGTCTCAAGCGCCGCGTTCAACGGGCTGTCGGCAAAGACCGTGTTTCCCAGCGAGGCGAAAGGGTAGGGTCCGAATAGTTCCGTGAATACTTCGAGCATCTCCGGTACGCGTTCGAAGAGGATCCTCTCCTGATCCGATAGGTCGGGTGGGAACGCCTCGATCAGGGTGATACCCCCAGGACCCTCGTCAAACGTGACATTGAGATCGGCGGCGTGGAACATCACCAGATAGCTCGCCGTGGGTTCGCGGTTCTCCCAGGTAAAGGTGGTCGTCGAGGGATTGTCTGCGGTGCCGCTCGCCCGCGCGACGGAGTCGCGGCGCCCGTTGGCGACCACCTCGTACGGCTCGGGAACGGTTATCACCAGTGTGTAGGTCGCTTTGTCGCGCGGATGACCGTTGACGGGGTACCAGACATCAGAACCGGCCGGCTCGCCCACGGTGAAGACCGAGCGCTCGGTCGTCCACCAGCCACGCTCAAAGCGGTCGTCCTCGTCGATCTCCGGCGTGCCGTGATAGCGCACCTCCGCCCGGAACGGGTCCCCGGCGGAAATCGGGCGCGCGGGAGTCACGGTCAGTTCGCCCCGATCCCTCGTCCAGTCGGCCGGCACACCGTCGATGGTGATCGCATCGATCTCGGGACCCCTGAAATCGAAGTTGAATGTCGACAGGTCTTGGGTGGCGATGGCATCGATTGTGGTCGTCGCAGCGAGGATCGACCCATCCTCGACGTCGAGGTCGAGTTCGATCGTGTAGTGGATGGCGTCATAACCGCCATTGCCGAGGAGCGGGAAGTACGGATCGCCGATCCCGGCGGCGCCAGGCGACGGCTCACCGGGAATCGGCGTGGCCCCGGCGGGGGTCGCGGGACCCTGGGCTCCACTCGTGGCCGGCGCCGCGCCGAGGACAAAGATGACGAGGGCGCTTGCCAGGAGCACCGCGCCTCGTCGTCGCGGACGCTCGTTCGAGAATCGGTACACGCAGGACCCTTCATAGACGTTCGCCGAGCGCGAGCCGCGTGGGATGCTACTTCGGGGAGGGACTCACGTCGAACGATCGCTTTTAGCGGGGTAGACAGGCCAATCGCGTGTGCGGGGCGGCTCGCATCCCTACCCCGGCCTCGGAGCCGTTTATCACGTCCTGTCTTCACGACTTCTCGACCACTTGACTCCACGACTCAGATGAGCCATGGCCGCTCGGCCGCCCAGCCGGCGAGGGCGGCGGTCTGGGGCGATGACTCGATGGCGCCCGGGCAGATAGCGCGCACTTCAGCAATCGCCTGCTCTGAGGAGAGCCCGTCTCGGATGAGGTAGGCAGCGAGCACGGTCCCGGTGCGGCCCTGTCCCGCCAGGCAATGAACGGCGACCGCGGTACCGTCCGCTCGGGCACCGTCGAGGAATGCGAGGGCATCGAGCATCTGGGTCGTCGTCGGCGCTTGGAAGTCGTCGACCGGCAGGTGCAGACCATGGATCCCGTGGCGCTCGAGCGCTCCCCGTGGCAGGGGCGTTTCGGTTAGCGTCAGCAGCGCGCCGATACCGTAGTCGCGGAGCGCAGTGAGATCCCGGTCGACGTCCGCATCGCGCCCGACGCCAGGGCGAGAACAGCCGGCAAGGACGTTGTCGATCACCCAGTAGAAGCGATGCATCGCTACGGCCCTCCGGTCGCTGCGACGCCGGCCCGCAACCAGGTCGAAACGACGTCAGAGCAGGGTACCCTATGCACTACGGACTCAGTCGATGACAGGCTCTTCGCACGCGTTTCCGCACACGGCAGGCAATTCGAAAGGGCAGACACGGCATGGCGAAAGACAAGGGCAACGTTCGACTCATCAAAGATGGCGATCTTCAGGCGGAGCTCCGTCGAACCTTCGAGTCCGCGGTCGACCTTCCCGCCGAGACTCGGGTCGCGATGATCCAGCTCCTCAATCAGGAGCTGGCGGACACCACCGATCTCTACGGCCAGACCAAGCAGGCGCACTGGAATGTGAAGGGCATCCACTTCTATCAATTGCACCTCCTCTTCGACCAACTGGCGGAGAAGCGCCAGGGCGAGGCCGACGAGCTTGCCGAGCGAGCGACCGAGCTCGGCGGTTACGCAT
>DASUQU010000071.1:0-16571 GCA_036280495.1 Thermomicrobiales bacterium
CGTGTCGGGGAGAATGGCCAGGATATTGACCGGGACGAGCTCTTCCGGCGGCATGCCCCAGACTCGTGCCTGGAGGCAAACCAGAAACCGCAGCGCATCGAGCGGATTCTTGGCGCTATCGACGAGGTCGTAGGAGGCACATTGAGCGTGCTGCCAGCCGAGCGGCGCGAAAACCACGTCGCCGAGTCCGGCGAAGGTCTTCCGCCAGCCGTCACGATGCCGGCGCAGTCCAAATCGCTCCGGGTGGAGCGCGGCCACCGCTAGCTCGATTTCGGCCCGCTCGCGGGTGTCCTGCGTTCTATCCAGGGCAATCAGGTCGTCCGGCATGGCGCGGGCATTCTAGCAGCGGTCCGGACGCGGCAGGACACCTCGTGATGGGGTATTGACGCTCAGGGGCCGCAAGCCTATGATCCGCCGCGAAGTCACAACCGACCGGCGGTGTGAGCACTGGCTCAGGGCCTTTCCTGGCAGTCCGGCGCGGCGACTCTAGTCCTCGCGTCACTGGAGATCTCGCGATCGTGAACGGCGCGCAAGTCCGTCTCGGCCAACTCTTCGACCGTGAGAGCGGCCGATCCTTCATCGCTGCGTTCGACCACGGGCTCACGCTCGGGCCCAAGCCCGGCTCGGAAAACGTGCTGGATGGACTACAACGCATCATTGCCGGGAATCCCGACGGCGTGCTGATCTCTCCCGGAACGATGAAAGTCGGCGGCCAACTTTTCGCAGTCCGCGGTTCACCGGTCCCGATCGTGCGGGCGGATTGGATCTACAACGGCGAGGTCTATCCGGGGCTGCCGGCACTCCTCCAGGATCCCCGGCAGGGCGAGCACTATGAAGTGATCTGCACGCCGGAGGATGCGCTGGCCATGGGCGCTGGCGCGATCACTATGTTCCTGATCGTCGGCACGGCTGACGGCGCCACGTTCTCCAGCAACGCGCGCCAGGTCACGTCGAACATCCAGGCGGCGCGGCGTGTGGGCATCCCGGTGATCGTGGAGTCCGTGCTCTGGGGTTCCCGTATCGAAGACAAGCGGGATCCGGAGCTGCTGGCGTTCGGAGCACGCGTGGCAGCCGAATTTGGCGCGGATGCGATCAAGACCGCCTATACCGGCGATCCTCAATCTATGCGCCAGGTGGTGGAGGGGTGCCCGGTGCCAGTCCTGGTGCTGGGTGGTGTGCGCTCGTCGGATCCCAGGGTCGTGCTGGAGGCGACGCGGGAGGCGCTCGACGCGGGTGCTAGAGGGGTCGTCTACGGCCGTAACGTCTGGCAGGCGGACGATCCGGTCGCGATGTGCGGTCAGCTACGGGAGGTCATTCACAGCCCGGTCGCCATTCCGGTCTGATCGGCTAGGACGCCGTTCCCCGCATGCGCGGGGCTCGTACTTTGGGAGCAATGCTCTGGCCCCGCGGGGCCGCGGTCGTGGGTGCGGCCGCAAATGTCGCTGGCGAGGTCGCCGGCTCGGCATCGAGGAGGAATCGAACAGATGGCAGACCGACGCGTGCATGAGCTGGCCCGTGCGCTCTACGCCGGAAGGATCGACCGCCGCGGCTTTGTCCGCGGCATGACGGCCCTCGGCGTGTCCGCAACGGCAACCAACCTGTTCCTGAAGGGTGCGTCTGCCCGGCAGGGTGAGATGGCCACTCCGAGCCCAGAGGGGCTGAAGCCACCGGTCGTGGCGCAACCGTGCGAAGGCGACGGCTGCCTATGGACCGGAAAGTCCATTACTGTGCAGGTCATCGATGCCTCGGTCAAGGTCCCGCTTGACGAGGTACGCGGCGAGTTTGAGGCAGCGACCGGCGCCACGCTGACCGTCGTGGGCGACCCGATCGAAGGCGCATTCACCAAGCTGATGGACGACGCGACGTCCGGCACGAATGCCTATGACGCGTCGATGATCGCTATGCAGTGGCTCGGCGAGCTCGTCGAAGGGGACTTGGTCGTTCCGGTCGACGAATACTACGCGGACACATCGGGTAAATTCCCTGCCTACGACATCAACTCCGAGCCGGAGTCGTTGCGTCAGTTGCGCTACTACGGCGGCCAACAGTACGTCGTTCCGTCTGACTGCGACGGCCAGGCTCTTTACTACCGTCGTGATCTGCTGACCGACCCGGAGCATGCCTCCGCCTTCGAAGACGAGTACGGCTACGCGATGCCGGTTCCGCCGCAGACCTGGGAGCAGCTGCGCGATATCGCCGTTTATTTCAACGGCAAACCGAACGGCATCGACGACAATCCCGTCAGTGGCATATCGCTGCATCTGAAGGTCGGCGGCCAGGGCATGTATCACTACGCTTCGCTCTCGGCGCCGTACGTGATCGGCCCGGAAAACACCAACCTGTGGTGGTTCGACCCAGACACGATGAATCCAGTGGTGACGAGCCAGGGGCACGTTCGAGCCGCCAACATTCTCAAGGAGCTGTTCGGTCTCGGGCCAGAGGCAATGGCCGGCTGGGCCTTGGGCGAAGCGTGGGACTACTTCCTGAAGGGGAATGCGGTCTTTACGTACTCCTGGGGTGATGTCACGCCGCTAGCGATCGAGCAGAACCAGCCGACGGTCGGTTTGCTCGGCGCGTCACAGCTACCGGGCACAATGGCGTATGTCAATCCGCTGTCGGGCGAAGAGTTCACGGTCGACACGCCGAACATCGTTGGCAACACAACCGGCGGCTCGTGGTCCGGGGTAGTCATGAAGGGGTCCGAGAATCCTGACCTGGTCTACTATTTCCTGGCGCTGATGGCTACCGAACCAAAGCAGCGGTTCTACGCGGCGCGCGGCACGGATGGGGTCGACCCGGGTCGGAGCTACCAGATCCCGGAGCCGTACGGCACCGGCAATATCGACGACTACGTCGCCCAGGGATGGGACCCGAAGGACGCCGAGGAGTATTGCAAGGCGTACTTCGATACCTTCGGCAACGCGCTCCAGTTGCCGTACCTCCGCATCCCGGGAGCCGAGCGCTACTGGTCAGCACTCGACATCCGGCTTTCGGAGTTCTGGACAAACCAGGTCGCCACAGCTGAGGAAGCCTTGGCCAATGTGGCGACCGATTGGGACGAAGTGACGGATGGGTTGGACCGGGACCTCCAGATGGCGTCGTACCGAACATCGCTCGGTCTCGAATAGACGCCGGGTTGACATGCGCGGGGGCCGGGACGAGGTGGTTCCGGCCCTTACCGCGCCCCAAACGCGGCTGACGCGGCGCACGAGTGACCGACCTGGCGAGGAGCGGTTGGTTAAGGATTCGGCCGGTCGAATCGCGACGGAGGACCCATGGCGCGATCTGAAACAGTGCTGGTGACTGCCCCGGCCGGCAGTCTGGCTACGGTCCGGCCTGAACCAACGCGAATCTCCTTCCGCACCTGGGCCCCCAGAGTGGCGCTGCTGCTCGCAATGGGCGCCGGGGTGCTCATGGCAAATCTCTTGCCCGCGATCGTCTTCGACGGTGGCGGAATGCCCTTGAGCGACGTCGCGGCGGCGGTGACGGCGGAGGGCAACGGCTGGGTCATGACGCTTGCCTGGCTCACCGGACTCATCGCCCTCATCTCAGTCTTCGCCTTCCCACCGGAAGAGCGATTCGTTCAGACCGTGGCAATATCATTGGGATGCCTCGGGGTTCTGGTGCTGCCGTTTTACATTTCCAGGAACCTCACTGCGATCGAGCCGCAGGCTACCGGGCTTGGTCCCGGCATGCTGGGGATGACCGTCGCCTATCTGGCCGCGGCCGTTCTTCCCTGGTTCGACCTGCTGTGGTGGAATCGCGCGAAGCCGGTTCTCGGTACTGATTGGCAGAAGTGGCTCTTTATTGGGCCGGCAGCGCTCTGGATCCTGGGATTGACGGTATTCCCGCTCGCCTACGCGATAACCACTAGCAGGTACGCGTTCCGGACAGGGAAAATCGTTAAAGATATCGGTTGGGGAAACTATCGCAAGCTGTTCAATGACGTGCTTTTTGATCCAGCTACGCGCGGCCAAGCGATCGCGCACACGGTGTTGGTCGGGCTCGGCGCGGCCCTCGTCGTCCTCGTCGTTGGCGGCATAATCGGTCTGTTGTCCGACGAGCGCTCGGTTGTTCAGTCGACGCGACGGGCCGCGACCTGGATTCCGCTGGCGGTAGTCCCGGTTGTGTTGCTGTCACTTACGGGTGACCCGAACGTCTTTCCGACCATCTTCGGGCAGCACCTCCCGCTGGCGCCGGTCCTGGAAAAGGATGTCTCCTTCACCCTCTCCATCACCTATGTGTTCGTCGCTGGAGCCGTGGCCATCGAGATGGTTCTGGGATTCCTACTAGCGCTGCTCTTCAACCGCGAGATGCGCGGGCGGTCGATCCTGCGTACGATCATTACGCTGCCGATCTTCGCCACCCCGGTGGCTATCGGATTCCTCTGCCGGACGATCTTTTACGAAGGCGGCGGTCCCGTGAACTCGTTTCTCCAGATGTTCGGCGTGATCCCACCGCCGTGGCTGTCGAATCCAACCTGGGCGCGGATAACGACGATCATCACCGACGTCTGGGAATGGACACCGCTAGTGTTCATCATCGCGCTGGCGGGGTTGCAAGGCTTGCCGCAGGATGTGACTGAGGCGTCGTCTGTCGATGGTGCAGGGTGGTGGGCTACGTTGCGCTATATCACGCTACCCCTCATGGCTCCGATTCTGTGGCTGATCCTCCTGTTGAGAGCGGTCGATGCATTCAAGGTCTTCGATCTGGTCGTGGCTATGACGCTGGGAGGGCCGGGCCAGGCCACCCGGTATTACTCGTTCTTCAATTACCAGACCGCCCGCAAACAGTTCTTCTATGGTGAAGCTGCGGCACAGGCGTTCCTGCTGCTCTTCATCGTGCTCATCCTGGTTTCACTCCTCTGGGGACGCATCCGGCACATCTATGAGGATCAGGGGGTGGCCGCATGACCGCCAGCAGCGCACGCATCGACGCGAGGAGAGTGCTGGGATCGATCCTCGTCTTCGTCGTGATCGCGGTCATCATCGTCTGGACGCTCTTCCCGATCTACTGGGCGGCGATCTCGTCGGTCAAATCGTCGACTGACAATTACGGCAATTTGTGGATCCCCTGGCTCCATTTTGAGCCGACGCTCAAGCCCTGGCGCGACATGTTTGCGCTCCCTGAGATCAAATCGGCCACGGTGATCAGCACCCAGTTAGCGGTGGGCGCCGCGACGCTCTCTTTGGTCTTGGGAACCCTTGCAGCGTATGGAATCGCACGTTTCCGCTTCTTTCGGCCCCAGAACGGAAGCCTCACGACCTGGTTTCTCTCTCAGCGGATCATGCCGCCGGTGATCTTCGTGGCGCCGTACTTCTTGATCATGCGTCAGGCTGCGCTGCTCGATAACGTCTGGGGTCTGACGATTCTCAACGCCACGTTCAACATGACGTTTCCGATCATCATCCTCACTCAGATGTTCCGTGAGGTCCCCGTCGAGCTCGAAGAGGCGGCGCAGGTTGATGGTGCGTCGCGGTGGGAGATGTTCTTCCGTATTTCTTTGCCGCTCGTCGCCCCCGGTCTGGTAGTGGCCTGGATGCTGGCGCTGGCATTCTCCTGGAACGAGTTTCTCTTCGCCTTCTCGAGCACGGTGCAGAACCGGCCGCTTTCGGTGGCGATCGTCGGCGCCGAGCAGACCCGTGGGGTTGACTATCAGTTCGTCGGCACGCGGACACTGTGGGCGATGATCGTACCCCTCATCGCCGCGCTGCTGGCCCAGCGCTACATCGTGCGCGGACTCTCGCTCGGCGCGGTCAAGGGCTAGCCACGGCGTGACGCTCCTGCTGGGGCTGGACGTCGGCACGACCAGTGTCAAGGCAGTCGTCTACCACACCGACGGCATCGCGGTAGCCGCTTCATCTCTACCGACGCCGACACATGTTCCCCGCCCGGGATGGGCGTTCTACCGTCCAGACGAGCTATGGGAGACTGTCGTCGCAGCGATTCGCGGCGCGCTCGCCGACGTGCCTCAGCCTGAGCAAATCGCCTCGGTTGCAGTCGCGTCGGTTGGCGAGTCCGGCGTGCTGTTGGACGCCGCCGGAGCGGCCACGACCGACAGCATCGCCTGGTTCGATTCCCGCACGCGACCGCAAGCGGCGTGGCTCGCGGAACGGATCGGCAAGGATGTGCTGTTCGCCCGCTCCGGGCTCTCGCTGCAACACATCTTCTCCCTGAACAAGCTGCTATGGCATCGAGAGCACGAGCCCGCCGCTTGGGCGCAATCGGTACGCTGGCTCATGCTCGCCGATTTCATCGCCTATCGACTTTGCGGAGAAACCGCAACCGACTACTCCCTGGCATCGCGAACGTTGATGCTCGACCTGCACCAGAAGTGCTGGCACGAGGAAACCCTGGACGAGGCCGGGATCGATCGAGGGCTGCTGGCTGCGCTGGTGTCGGCGGGAACCCCCCTGGAGCGGATCACATCCGGTGCTGCCGCGCTCACCGGTCTCCCGCCGACCGCGGTGGTGACAGCAGGTGGCCATGATCACGTCTGCGGCGCGTTCGCGGCCGGCGTCACGCGGCCAGGACAAATGCTCAACTCGCTGGGGACGGCCGAGGCGGTGTTCTTGCCGATCGAGCAGCCATTGGTCGATCCCAAAGCCGGAAGCCAGGGCTATACCCAAGGCGCGCACGTGGTGGGGGGTGGCTACTATGCATTTGGCTCGAATTACACGTCAGGCGCTAGCATCGAGTGGCTACGCGACCTACTCGGCGCGAGCGACGATCGGGTTGCCCACGCGGAGTTGATCGCCAGCGCCGAGCGCGTTCCGGCCGGGAGCCTCGGCGTCCTCTTCCTGCCACATCTGCGACTGGCGAATCCGCCGTACGACGACCCCCGATCCCGCGGCGCGTTGATCGGTCTTACCATGGACGCCGGGCGCGATGTCATCACTCGTGCCGTCTTCGAGGGGTTGGCCCTGGAAAGCCGCAATACGCTAGAGCCGCTGCTGGCCTACCCACAGGTGACCGCGCCACGATCGGTGGTGGCTATCGGCGGCGGCACGCGGAACCCGCTGCTCATGCGCGTCAAGGCGTCGGTTTCTCATCTCAATCATCACATAGTCAGCGCGGAGGAGGCGACGGCGCTTGGTGCAGCCCTGCTGGGTGGGCTCGGCGCCGGTGTATACCGGGACGCCGATGATGCGGTTGCCGCGATGCGCTATGGTCAACATGAGATTACACCCGAGCTGAGTGACGTACTGGTCTACGAGAAGATCTACACCGAGGTCTACCGGCGCTTATACCCCTCTATCGCGCCGTTGAGTCAGGCGATAAGCGATCTCCAGCCGACGGCCGCCGTCAGCCGAGACCACGAATGAATCGAGCCGGGTGATGAGCGAGGCATTTCTCGGCATCGATCTCGGCACGTCGTCCGTCAAGGCCTTAGTGGTCGACCTCGACGGTACCGTGCGCGGCAACGGGAGCGCGGAGTACCCGGTGCTTCGGCCCCAACCGGGCTGGGCGGAGCAAGACCCCGACACGTGGTGGGAGGCGACCAGCACAGCGGTGCAGCAGGCTGTCGGGTGGTCCGGCACGGGTGTCTCGATCAGCGGCGTGGGCTTCTCCGGTCAGATGCATGGGGCGGTCTTTCTGGGAGAGAACGAACGAGTGCTCTCATCGGCGGTCATCTGGGCTGATCAGCGGTCGTCACGCCAAGCGTCCGAGGTGACCGCGAAGATCGGCGCCAAGCGGCTGATCGAGATCGCCGGAAGCCCGCTCGTGACCGGTTTCATGGCGGCCACGGCGGTCTGGATGCGTGAGGAACGTGCCTCGATCTGGTGGCGGACGAAACGGTTGCTCTCGCCCAAGGATGAGATCCGGCGCCGGATGACCGGTGCCGCCGCCACCGATCCTGGCGACGGCTCGGCTTCGTTGCTTTTCGACGCGCGCTGGCGCAACTGGTCCCCTGACCTGCTCGACGCTGTCGAGATTCCCAGCATCCTGCTGCCACCCGTGAAGCCTTCGAGCGCGGTTGCTGGAGAGATCACTCCTGACGCGGCAGACGCGCTTGGGCTCCCGCCGGGAACGCCGGTGGTCACGGGCACCGGTGACGCACCGAGTGGGCTGCTGGGGGCGGGGATTGTCGATCCGGCGACGATGTTGCTCTCGCTCAGCACCGGGGCGCAGGTCATGGTGCCGGACGATGGCTTCCACCCCGATCTTGCCGGCAGGACGCACGCTTTTTGCTCGGCGCTGGAACCGGGGTGGCAACGTCCAGGGTGGTATCAGATGGGAGCCACCCTCGTCGCCGGGATGGCGATGCGCTGGCTGCGCGACGAGATGCTGCAGCTGCCGGCGGCAGGCGCTTACGAACGGATGACGGGATGGGCTGCAAAGGCTCCTCTCGGTGCTCGGGGTCTCTTGTTCCTGCCCTATCTGGTTGGCGAGCGGTCGCCTCACATGGATCCCGGGGCGCGCGGAGCATTTCTCGGGCTGGCAGCGCATCACGACCACGGTGATGTGGTTCGGGCGGTGATGGAGGGTGTCACCTTCGCTTGTCGGGATGCCTTCGCGGCGCTCCAAGATGCTGGCGCAAATCCGGAGCGGATCGTGATGGCCGGTGGTGGCTCTCGCAGCCCCTTCTGGCGGCAGATGGTCGCCGACGTGTTCGGGCTTCCCGTCTATGCCCTGGCTACTACGGATCAAGCCGCCATGGGCGCGGCTTTGCTTGCGACCGCCGGTATTCATGAGCTCGATCCGGTGGAGACCGCGCAACGCTGGGCACGGTACGGTCAGGTAACGGAACCGAACGTCGCCATGCACACTCGATATGAAGAGCTCTACGAGCTCTTCCGGGACGCCTACGCTCCGGTCATCGGGGTCAGCCACCGGCTCGGGGACTGGTTCAAGGCAAGCGTCAGACCGAGGGTCGTGCCACGACCGATCCGGAAGCGAGGCTAGCTCGCTCTTCTGGCCCTCACGTCCTCGATCATGCGGCTGCGTTCGTCGAGGCGAAATGACTCGCGGAACTCGGGGCGCGGATCGATGCGGGTTATGACCTCCGGTCGCCAGCGCGCCACGACGGCGTCGAGTGGTTCCTGGCGCGCGATCGCCATGGCTTGCATGGCGGCTCCGCGCGCGGCATGCTCGCCCCCGGCGCGGACAACCACAGGCAGACCGGTCGCATCGGCGATCGCCTGACGCCAGGCTGGGTGGTGGCTGCCGCCTCCAACCAGCGTGATCTCCGGCGCCGCAATACCCAGACGCGACAAAACCTCGACCGCGTAGGCCAGACCCGCGGCTACGCCGTCGAGCGCCGCTCGCACCATGCAGTCCGGAGTCGCATTTTCAGCGGTCAATCCCGTGATCGATCCTGTTGCCTGCGGCAAGTTCGGTGTCCGCTCCCCAGCCAGGTAAGGCATCAGGAGCAGCCCGTCCGCACCGGGCGGCGTTGCTGCCGCACGACCGAGCGCATCCTCGCGCAGCAGTCCCACCATGGACGAGACGGAGTCGACGACGCGGGTGCAATTGAGCATGCACACGAGGGGCAGGAAGCGGCCAGTGGCGTCGGCAAAGCCTTCGACTTCTCCGGTCTCGTCGATGACGGGCTCGACACTGACACCGAACGCAGTGCCGCTGGTCCCGAGGCTGACCACCAACTCCCCGGGCGCGGCGCCGACGCCGAGCGCCGCCGCCATGTTGTCACCCGTTCCCGGTCCGACAGGAATCCCTGCTGGAAGCCCGAGCGCCGCAGCGGCGTCATCCCGTAGCGAGCCGGCGGGTTCCTCCGGTCCGTGGACGTCGGGTAAGCGGAGTCGTGCCGCTGTCGCCTCCCCGACCGCAAGCGCCAGCAGATCCCGTCGCTCGCGACCGTCCCGCGGCGACCACCAACCGGAGCCAGATGCCTCGCCCCGATCAGTCACGAGGTTTCCCGTCAGCCGCAAGTTGAGCCAGTCGTGCGGCAACCCAACCGCCACCGTGCGCGCCAGATCTTCAGGTGAAGTTCGTGCGAGGTGGGCAAGCTTGGCAATCGTGATCGAGGCAACCAGGCGCGTCCCGACCTCCCGGCCAAAATCGGCCATGGCATTGAGACGTTCGGCGTCGGGAGCGGCGTCGACGTTATTCCAGAGTGGCGCGGGACGGACGACTCCGTTTTTGGCATCGAGCGTGACCATTCCGTGCTGTTGGCCGTCGACACTCATCGCCGCGACGTGCATGTCTGACGAGACCGCCGCCCTCGTCGCCGCGACGAGCGCGTCCCACCACTCTGCAGGGTCCTGAACGTCCAGGCCGCTGTGCGGAGCGCGCCCCTCGCCCACTATCTCGCCAGACTCCAAATCGACGGCGATGACTTTTGTCGACTGCGTGCTCGAGTCGACGCCAAGTACAACCGGTTGCGGCATGATCTCCTCCGCCGGATACGACAACCGACGCGGCGCGCATTGTACGACCGGCAAGAACCGGCTACCTCAATGCGCGACTCGAGACGACGAGCGGTCGCCAAAGAGCGCAACCGGTATCAGACCCGCGAGCGCGATAGCGCCGGCGATGAGGAACGTCTCGCGCGCGACCTGCAGGCTCACGGGTAGGACCGTTTCGTAGAGAAGCGCCGTTTGGCGCGCAAGAAAATCGGTGGTGCTCTCGCCTGGAGCTTGCACCACCTCTTCGAGGCTGCCGACCAGCCCCTGCAGCCGCCGCACCGCGATCGCGGTCAGCATCGAAATGCCGATCGTCATTCCCAGGAGGCGAAAGACGAGGGTCAGGGCGGCGGCGATGCCCCGGTCAGCGGCTGGCGCGGCGTCGATCGCTGTCGCGCCGATGGGCGCAAACACCAGTCCGAATCCTGCTCCAGCCACAACGAGCCCGGGGAGCATACCGATCAGAACGCCATCACGCAGCCCGAGCCAGAGCGCGGCGTATCCAATAGTAACTAGCAGGAGACCGAGCGACGCCGTGAAACGAAATCCGACTCGAGACACGATCCGGCCGCCGGCGAACGAGAGGAGCGCGATCAACAGCGTAAATGGGGCCAGCATCAGCGCGGAGACACGGCTCACGGACGGCTGATCGACCAGCATGGCTGTGATGACCGGAATGTCGACCATGGCGACGATCAACGATGCGCCGACAAGGAAATTCGCCGTGATGGCTGCGGTGAATTGGCGATCGAGGAACAGGGATACGGGGAGGAGGGGCCACGCGGCTCGACGTTGCCGTTGTACAAGGAGCACCGCCAGTACGACAGCGACGCCCAGGAGCGGAATCACGAGTTCGGCGACAGGATTGCGTGAACCGCCAAGCGCGCGGGCTCCTCCCGCTGGCGCCCCCAGCTCGCCTCCTGCTGACAACCCCAGATTCAACGTAAGCAAGGTCCCGGCGAGGAGGAGGACCCCTGGCAGATCAAGCTGGCTCATCCATCCCTTCCCTATCGTCGGTCTCGCTCCGCCAGCGCGGCCGATGGCGAAGGCGGCTGCAACCGCGAGTGGGACGTTGACAATGAATACCCAGCGCCAGGGATCTTGACCCGGGGCGATTTCCACCAACAACGCGCCCCAGATCGGCCCCAGGACCCAGCCCAACGTATCGACCGCGCCGACGAGACCCAGTGCACTGGCTCGCCTGCCGGAAGGAAGGAGATCTCCGACCATGGCCATCGTTACAGGCAGCAGTGCGCCACCTCCGGCGCCCTGGATGGCTCGCCCCGCGACCATTTCTGGCAGATTGGTAGCGATTGCGCAAATGATCGAGCCCACCACGAAGAGGACAAGTGACGCCTGGAATGCGACTTTCCTCCCGACGATGTCGGAAAGTCGCCCGACGACCGGGATTGCAACGATGTATGCGAGGAGGTAGCTGTTGACGATCCAGACGTAGCGGTCTACGTCCGCGGCGTTGATACGAAGGTCGGTCACCATCCCGGGCAAGATCGTGGCGATGACGGTGAGATCGAGAGCGCCGAGCAGGACCGCCATGAGGGCTGTGCCGAGGGCGCGACGGTCGGTCGATTTCAGATCCATCGGCGGTGCGGCCGGCTAGACCGGCGGCTCGATTGAGATCTCTTCGCCATGGTGGGTAAGGTTCAATGTCCAGACGGCAGGGTTCGGCCGCTCGGGGCCTGGGGGCTCCGAGAGTTGCGCGCGCACCAGATCATGCGTCTCCTGATCGATCCAGAGGTCGACCGTTACTGGTGACCCGGTGATCGTGTAGTAGGTCAAGGGACCAACCACGGACTGATCGACGGTTGCACGCAGATGATAGGCCGTCTGCCCCTCGATCTCCTCGTCCTCGAGTCGCTGAACATCCTCGACACGTCCCATGACGGGCCCGATGCCATCCTGGGTCGAAAAGAGGATGTCAGGCTGGTAGGCAAACTCCAGGGGAGCGTTTTCCCACTCCCCGGTGAGGATATTGGTTGTCCAGGACTTTTCGCCGACGGTGATCAGCTGCAGTGAAATCGCGCGATCCATGACCTCGGCCTGAAAAGCCGTCCGAACGCGGTCCGGTCGTTTCAGATCTCCCTCGGCCCCGAGAAGGCGGATGTTGCGCCCGGCGTCGATGAACGTCTCTCCCTCCACGTCGAGCGCGAAATGGACGGACGGTGTTTCCGCGAGGCGTTCGCTTGCCATCTCGAGCAAAGCAGCCGGCGTGGGCGTTGGTTCAGGCGTGGCTGCCTCGTTCGCGGCCGGGCCACACGCGGCCAGGGCGAGAACGCTGCCGGCGCCCAGAAGGTGCAAGAACCGGCGTCGAGGCAGCGGCAACGGGTCTCCTTCGCGCCATCAGTGCGCTCTACCGGCTCAAACCGGCGCGTTGTGCCCGAGTCTAGCATCAGGCGTTTCGCGATCGATGCGCGCCGCTGATGCGGCCGGACCCGCGTGCTACCATCAGACCGACCGATGAAACCAGCAGGGGACGAGCCCGATCGTGAGCGCGCTACCGAGAGCAGTCGATACGCCCGAGGAGACGCTGCGTCTGGCAGTCTCCGCTGTGACAGACGCCGCAGGACGAGACGAGAACCAGGACGTCGCCGTGGCGCTGGCCATCGGCGGGAACGGTCCGGCGGGCGTCAATGAGAACTTCCTCCTGGTTGTGGCCGACGGTATGGGCGGGCATCCCGCAGGAGACGTCGCCAGTCAGATCGCGATGAATACGCTAGTCGAGGCGTTCCCGACGCTTCCGGGTGGTGACCTGGGACTCGCCATGAAGCAGGCGTACCGCCGCGCGAACGAAGCGGTGTTCCAGGCCGGTGAGGATGAGCCCACGCACGCCGGCATGGGGACGACGCTGACCTCGGCGCTCCTCCACGGCAAGTACGCCACCATTGCCAATGTCGGTGACAGCCGTGCTTACCTTCTGCGCGGCGACGCACTGACGCAGGTGACGCGGGACCATACAGTGGTGGCCGAGGAGGTGGTCCAGGGTCGCCTCACCGCCGATGCGGCGCGCCGCGATCCCCGCCGGAACCTGCTTACCCACGTCATCGGCACGCACCCCCGGTTAGAGAGCAAGCTGCCAGACGTATTCGAGCTGACCCTCCTCCCCGGAGACCGCTTGCTTCTCTGCAGCGATGGACTCTATGACGTTCTCGACGACGGCGAGATGCGCCGCGCGCTTGTCGATCAGGATCCCAGCGACGCCGCCAGACGACTCGTGGAGGCGGCAACGGAGCGGGGCACCCGCGACAATGCCACCGCGGTCGTCGCAGCGGCGATCCCGACACGCGTGCCGAGCGCTGCCGCGCTGCCCGTCCCGGCGTCTCGCACCGGCGGTCTGCCCGGAACGGTGATCGCCGCCGTCATCGCCATCCTCCTCGTAGTGCCCCTGCTCCTCGCCGTCGCGGTTCTGGGAGCTCCGCTTTAAACCGATGGCGGATGGTCCGCCGGTTGTCGTCGACGCGCACACCCACGCGTTTCCCCCGCAATGGATCGCCGACCGCGTCAATCATTGCCGGCGAGATCGCTGGTTCGGCGACCTCTATGAGGCACCAACCGCGAAAATGATCGACGCGGTCGAGCTGGTGTCAGCTATGGAGAGCGCCGGTGTGGCGCTGGCCATCGCCTGCGGCTGGCCCTGGCTCGATCCTGGTCTTTGCCGCGAGCACAACGATTATCTTGCAGATGCGGCCAACAGAAGCGATGGTCGCCTCGCCTGGCTCGGGATTGTGGCGCCGGCCTCGTCTGATGCGGCTGCGGAGACCGAGCGCTGTCTGGCACTCGGCGCCGCCGGGATCGGCGAATTGAATGCCGATGCACAGGGTGTCGATATCGTGCAACCAGGGGTCCTGGAGGACGTGACCGCCGTGCTGATCGCCGCCGACCGGCCGCTCCTGCTCCACGCGTCGGAACCGGTCGGTCATCGCTATCCGGGCAAGGGCACCTCCACCCCGGATCGTCTGCTGAACTTCCTGGCGGCGAATCCGGATCTGCGAGTCGTTCTCGCGCATTGGGGAGGCGGTCTGCCGTTCTACGAGCTGATGCCCGAAGTCGCCGCGGTCACCCGGAATGTCGTCTACGACACCGCCGCCTCTTCGTATCTCTACCGACCGGGCGTGTTCCGCACCGTCCTCGAGATCAGCGGGCGGGAGCGCGTCCTCTGGGCAAGCGATCATCCCGTCCTCGGGGTGGGAAAATTTCTGGAACGGACGCGACGACTGGCGGCGATTCACCCCGATGAACAGGCTCTGGTCATGGGTGACAATGCACGTCGCGTTTACCGGCTGGACGATACTGCACAAGACATCGAACGCCTGGGGATGCCGCAATGATCGCGGGACTGAAGGGACGCATCGAGCGCAAGCTGGACGACGCGGCGCTGATCGACGTTAGTGGAGTCATCTACCGCGTCAACACCTCACAGGTGACCCTGGAAGACATCGGTGATACCGGCGAAACCGCGCGGCTGTTCACGCATCTCTACGTGCGCGAAGACCAGCTCACGCTCTACGGGTTCGCCTCATCGGATGAGCTACGGTTGTTCGAGACGCTCATCAGCGTCTCCGGCGTTGGCCCCAGGCTGGCGCTAGCGATCCTCTCCCGCGTGCGACCGGAAGCGCTGGAGATGGCGATCAACGGCGAGAACGCCGAGCTCCTTGCGACCGTGCCAGGAGTTGGTCGCAAGACGGCCGGGCGGCTCATTCTCGAGTTGCGAGGAAAGATCGTGCCGGCCAGCGGCGCGCCGATGAGCGTGCCGTCGCGAGCGGACGCAGAGGTCGTCGAAGCACTGCGATCGCTGGGGTACACCACGGCTGAGGCCAATGGGGCGCTGGTACGAGTGCCGCGAGATCCGGATATGACCGTCGAGGATCGCGTCGTGGCCGCGCTGCGTGAGTTGGCCGAGACGTAGACACTCAGTTCTGCAAAAGGATGAACGTGCCTTCCTGAACGAAGTGAAGGATCTCGGCTCGGAACGGGCAGTCGCGGGGCACGAGATCCTTCGCCTGCGGGATCAGGATGACACGCGCTGTGGTGCTCCAATCACTCTTGATCGAGGCGCTCCAAGCGACGCTCGATGGCACGGGCATGTGCGGTCAGCCCTTCGGCGCGAGCGAGTGTCGAGGTGGCCGGGCCGAGGCGGCGCAGCGCCGAGTTGTTGGCCGCGATGACGCTGATCACCTTCGTGAACTCGGCAATGTTGATCGGAGACGAGAAGCGAGCCGTACCGCCGGTCGGCATGACGTGGCTCGGTCCGGCCGTATAGTCGCCGAGTGCTTCCGGGCTGTCCTCTCCGACGAAGATACCGCCCGCGTGCCGCACCATCGGCACGCAGGACCAGGGATCATGCAGGAGCAGGCAGAGATGCTCCGGCGCGTAGCAGTTCGCCAGGTCGATCGCTGTCGCGACGTCAGGCGCCAACACGACGAGTCCGTTCGCGGCGAGTGATTGTCCGGCGATGTCCGCGCGCTCGAGCGAGGCAAGTTGCACAGGCAACTCTTCGAGCACCGCATGGGCAAGCATCGGGCTGTTGGTGATGAGGATGGCGCTGGCCATCGGGTCGTGCTCGGCCTGAGCGAGGAGGTCGGCGGCAACCAACTCCGGATCGGCGGATTCATCGGCGACCAACAGTGTCTCGGTCGGGCCTGGAAGCTGGTCGATATCGACAATGCCGAAGACACGACGCTTGGCCAGCACGACGAAGATGTTGCCCGGTCCGTAGATTTTGTCGACATGAGGAACGGTTTCGGTGCCAAAAGCCATCGCGGCGATGGCCTGAACTCCGCCGATGCAGAAGACACGATCGACGCCAGCCACTTCGGCGGCCGCCAGCACCAGTGGCGAGATCTGCCCGTTCGGGCACCGGGGCGTACAGACGACGATCTCCTGCACACCGGCAACGCGCGCCGGCACCGCGGTCATCAGCAGCGACGATGGATAGACCGCCGTCCCACCCGGGGTGTAGACGCCGACGCGATCGAGCGGGCGTACCACCTGCCCTAATGCGCCCTCGTCGCTGTAGTCGAGCCACGAGGTGCGCAACTGCTTGCGGTGAAACGTCGCGATTTGCTCCGCAGCCAGGCGGAGCGCATCTTGCAGCGCGGGTTCCAGCTGGGAGAGCGCACTCTGCCATGCGCTACGCGGGATTTCCAGTTGCGCTGGCGCCTCGCCGTCGAACGCGGCCGAGTAGCGTAAGAT
>DASUQU010000072.1:0-19471 GCA_036280495.1 Thermomicrobiales bacterium
CTCCGTGCCCATGCCGACAGCGTCGAGCGGCACTTTGCTTCGCGCCTGCAGAAAGAGGTCATAGCCGGCAATCCGGGGACGCGCCTGCATGCCGTTGACGACGCTGATGCCGCGGGCGATCGTCCCCTCGTAGGTAATGCCGGGATCCAGCGCGACGCTGTGCTCGATGACGCGGGTAGGCCGAGATCCGTTGTCCCACATCAACCGGTTGTACGGCGTCACGTGGACGAGCAGACCCGGCTCGTCGGCGAAGGGGTGCCGCGTGTTCACGGCGTCGGGGCGCGGCACGTTGTGCTCCAGATAGAGGGTGGGGGGCCGCCGCTGGTCCGGACCGAGGAGCTCCGGCACGTCCTCACGCAGGTTCTTCGGGGTTTGCAGCACGACGATGTCGATATCGAGGTTGCGAACTTCTTCGGCGGGGACCTCCCGCATGTTCGCGGGCAGGTCAAAGGTCGCCCCGCGCCCGCCATACCCTTCTGGCCGCCCAGGTTTCACGGGCAGAATCCAGTCATGATTGACGCGTGCCAGCGCGTTGAGATAGCTGCCGTGGATGTGCCAGATCAGGACGTTCAACCGGCCCACGCGACTTGCTCCTGGTCCGAGAACCGATTGCCGACGGACGGAGGCGACTGCAGGGCTGCAAGGCAAGCGGCGAGAACGTGGTCGACCGCGAGAGCTTGCAACGCGGCGGCGCCGTCAGCCGGCGCGCCGGGGCACGACGTGGCGTCGATGACCTGGTGCCGGCGCCGGTCAAGCGGAGCCCAGCGGTCGGGGCGAGTCGGTCCGAAGAGGACGGTGCTTGGGGTCCGCGTCGCCGCGGCCACGTGCGAGGCGCCGGTGTCGTTTGTGACCAGCAGATCGAGGGCCGAGATGACGGCGGCGAACTCACCGAGATCGGTCATGCCGGCCAAATCGATCGCCGGTGCGTTCATCGTGTGACGGACCGCCGCAGTCAGCGGTCGCTCCTGATTCGATCCCGTCAGGACGATTCGCGTCTGCTGCTCTTCTGCCAGCCGGTCGCCAAGTCTGGCGAACGCCTCCACTGGCCAGCGCCGGGCCGGGTCGGATGCGCCGACGTGGAGGCCGATTACCGGGTGTCCATCCGGCGGGCCGAGCAGCGCCCCGGCTGTGGCCCGTTCAGCGGGAGTCACCGGAAACTCGGTGTGTAGACCAAGCGGAGGGGCGCCAATCTCCTGCGCGAGCCGCAGCCAGCGCAACGGCTCCGGCTCGCTCTCGACCCAGTTCAACGCCGTCGTCAGCCGGCGTTCACTAGGCGGTCCGAAGCCAACGGAGCGCGTCGCTCCGAGCGCGGCAATGAACCCGTTGCTCACCGCACCCGATCCATGCATCTGGATGGCGAGGTCGAACCGCGGCCAGCGCGGGACCGCTTGCGAGGCACCGTCTGGCGACTCCGCAATCCCCGGATACCCGGGGAACGGCAGGAAGCGATCGACTGTCGACAGCCGCGAGACGAAAGCCTCAGCCCAGGGGCGGCCGATGAAGGTGATCTCGGCGGCCGGGAATCGACCCCGGATGGCGCGCAGCGCGGGCGTCGTGCAGAGAAGATCCCCCAGATTGAGCGCCTGAAAGATGGCTATCCGCGTCGGATTCCCGCCCGGGCTCATCGCAGCGTAGCGGTGGGTCGGCGCTGTCATGCCATCACCATCCCGGGTGCGGCAACTGGTGTGAGCGGCGCAAGCCCTTCGATTGCCGCGACGACCTCTTCGGGATCGAAGTCGAGGCAGGGCAGGCCGATCGGGCAGGTGAAGCGGTAGCACGGCGTGCACTCAGTGGCTCGTTGCAGCACTCGTGATGGCGCAAAGCGAGGACCCCACTGCGAGATCAACTCCGTGCCGGCGTAGAGCGCGACGACCGGGGTGCGAGTCGCGTCGGCCAGGTGCAGGGGTAACGTGTTGCCGCAGACGACCGTTGATGCCCGGGCGACGAGGGCCGCGAACTCCTGGATCGACAGGTCAGTGAAGATCGGTGTGCGGTTGTTGTCGCCAACAACGATCTCGAGCAGGTTTCGTTCCCGCTCGCACCCCGTGACGACGAGTGGCCATCCCCGCGCCTGCAAGAGCTCGGCCACACGATGGAAGCGTGCCGCCGGATAGCGGCGGGCTTCCGCGCTCGCACCCGGATGAAGGAGTGCGAACGGCGCATCAGGGCTAATCCCGACGTCCCAGAGGCGCCGCGCGATGACCTCCCGGCTGGCGTCTGGAATCGCAATCTCCAGTGCGGGGTCGACGTGCGTGAAGCCGAGAGCGTGGACGAGGTGGAGATTGCGGTCGACCTGATGGGTGGCGTCCGGGGTGTGGCGCAGCTCGGTGGAGAGCGTGCCGCCTCCGAACTCCTTCGATTCCCCGGCACGTAGGGGGATCCCGGCCAGGTAACAGACATACCCCGCAACATGTGGCGTCTGACTGAACGAGGTGAAGACCACCGCGGCGTCGAACGAACCCTCAGCGATCAGCTGGATGAGCTCGTTCTCACGCCCAGGATCGAACGGGAGGTGCCCAAGATCCTGCCAGATCGATCTCCAGACGAGCACGGAGTCGATCCAAGGGAGGAGCGGCGCCGCTTTGGCCCCGGCCGGGGAGGCGAGCAGCGTGATCTGGCACTCGGGGCTGGTGGTCTTGATTGCGCGCAACGCGGGCCCGAGCATGACGATGTCGCCGGCGTTGTCGAGTCGCACCGCAAGCAGGTTTCGGGCCTCGCGCCAGGAATTCCCGGCGCTCATCGATGCGCTCCCGAGAGCATCGGTTCGGCCGCCGTCTGTTGCTGAGGAGCGCCCGCGAGACTGCTCTCGCTCAGCAGATCCGCTACCGCCTCGACCACCTGCTGTGGCTCGACCTCGCGCAAGCAGGCCTGCGTCGTTGGACAGACGCGGCTGTAGCAGAGGCGGCACGGCACCTCGTGCCAGAGCATGCGATGCGGTCCCCTCCAGGGTCCCCACTGCTCCGGAGGATTCGTCAGCGCGAAGAGGGCCACCACCGGCGTGCCAAGAGCCGCCGCCATGTGCATCGGACCGGTGTTGTTCGTGACGACGACATCGGCGGTTTCGACGAGCGCGCAAAACGCGGGGAAGGCGAGCGAGCCGGCCGCGGCCGTGACCCGGGCACGGGTCCAGGGGTCGACATGAGCCAGGATTCCGTCGACCAACGGTCGCTCGTCGTCCCCGCCGGTGAGTACCACGCGTGCGTCCAGGTTCCGCACCAAGAGGTCGATGACCTCGACATACTGCTCCCAGGGGTAGGTGCGGGCCGGCATGCTGCACCCCGGATGAACCACCACCAGCGGTCGCTGGCCGATGGCGAGACTGGCAATCTCGGCATGGGCGCCGTCCGGGACGCGTAGGACGAGCCGGTCATCACGCGTCCGCATGCCGATCGCGGCGACGAGATCGAGACCCCGCTCCACCTCGTGCATCATCAGTTCCGGGTGGCGGTGTCGGGTCGTGAGGAGCGAGCCCGGTCCGTCGATCGAAGCGGCCAAGCGGAGGCGGATTCCCGCCAGGTAGCAGAGGTAGGCGGCAGGTAATGGGCTCTGCCGGAAGGAGGAGAAGATCACGGCCGCGTCATAGCGTCCGGCGCTGAGCTTGGCGATCGCCTGCATCTCGCGCGCAGGATCGAGGGGAAGGCGGCTCCACGGGTCCATCCATGGCGCGTTGTAGACGACGACCTCGTTGAGGTCAGGGTTCAGCCGTCCCGCCTGGGCGCCGACGGGACTCGCCAGCAATGTAATCGTGGCGTCTGGCAGCGATTCCCGCATGGCGTGAATAGCCGGTGTCGTAACCAGCACATCGCCGAGGTTGTCGAGGCGGACGGCCAGTACTCGCCGTGCATCCCGCCACTCCTCGTGCACGGACGCGTCCACGCGCATTTGCCCGTCGCTCGCGATCATTGGGCAACACCGGCGGGGTTACTGGTTCCCGTTGCCGTGGCCACAATGCGGTCGATCAACGCCGTCGTGCTGCGCCCGGTGACGAGTGACAGGATCTCGACCTCGGCGCCGACCTCACGCACCGCTCCGATCTCGGGTAGGGACTCGGCGACGTAGTCGCCGCCCTTGACGTGGACGTGCGGGCGAATCGCCCGGATCAGCTCGGCCGGGGTGTCCTCGTCGAACAGGACCGCGTAGTCGACGACGTCGAGTGCGCTGACCAGCGCGATCCGGTCCGATTCCCGGTTGACGGGTCGGGTCGGACCCTTGAGCCGCCTCGTGCTGGCGTCCGAGTTGAGACCAACCACCAGGACATCACCCAGGGCGCGGGCCCGGCGCAAGAGCTGGACGTGACCGGCATGGAGGATGTCGAACACGCCGTTGGTAAAGACGATGCGCTTGCCGAGAAAACGCTCACCCTCGAGCCTGGCGACGACGTCTTTGAGTGAGAGCGTCTCCGCATTGTCGTCGAGGCTGACCCGGCGCAGAAGGTCCTGGTATGAGACGACCGACGTCCGGCTTCGGGTAACGGCGATCGACGCGGAATCGATGCCGACACGTACGGCCTCCGCCGCTGTCGCGCCCGTCGCCAGGGCCAGCGAGGCGGCCGCGGTGAAGGTATCGCCGGCTCCAACATCGCCGGCGCGCTCCACCGGGTGACAGGTGAGATGCGTCTGCTCGCCCAATGGTCCGATGAGCAGGACGCCCTCATTCGCCATCGTGACGGCGATATGATCCGCGCTCAACAGCGACCGTAGCCGGGTTCCGATGTCGCCGGCGGCCGCACGGTCCAGGTCTCGACCGCTCGCTCCACCTGGATCGGCGGCGCGCTGTGCTTCCAGCAGATTCGGCGTCACCATCGTTGCTTGGAGACCGGCAAAGCGGGCGATCTCCTTCGAGTCGACGACGATCACCTTGTGACCGCGCTCGCGCAGCCGGATTAACGTGCCGATGACCTGGCCGCAGACGGTGCCATGGCAATAATCGGAAACAACGACGGCATCGCACCGGGCATACATCTCAGCGATGCGTTGGAGGAGCAAGGCGCGGCTGCGCTCGCTCACCTGCTCGGTGTCACCTTCGTCGAAGCGGACGACATACTGGCCATTGGCGATGACGCGAAGTTTGTGCAAGGTGGAAACGGCGCTATCCTCGACCAGCCCGCTGTCGGCGACACCGGCCTCGCGCAGTGTCTGGCGCAAGTGATCTCCCGCCGAGTCCCGTCCGATCAGCGAGACGATGCTGACCTCGGCGCCGAGTGCGGCGAGGTTGGCAGCCGTGTTCGCCGCGCCTCCAGCGCAATGGGTCGTGCTGGCCTCGCGTACGACCGGGACCGGAGCCTCTTTGCAGAGACGGATGGCGTCGCCCTCGAGCCAGGTGTCGAGCATCGCGTCACCGACGACAAGGACGCGTAGTCCAGGGAACCCGCGAACGATGTCGACCGCAGACCTGTGAAGTTCCGTAGGTGCCATCAGTGCACCACTGCAGTGACGGAGTACCACGCTCGGGGTATGACCGGAGACGGCGCCGAGCTGGCTGGCAATAAGTCTTCGGCAACGGCGATATACCGCAGGGCGTCGGCCGTCGAACGCGCCACCATCCGTGGCCAGCGACCAGCGTGGGTCGGCGGCCGTTCCGTTCCAAGGTCGACCAGGACCGTCTGGCAGCCGGCGCGGTTACCGGCTTCCACATCGTCGAGGATGTCTCCGACCATCCAGGAGCGAGCGAGGTCGATGTCTCGAGCGGCAGCGACCTCGAGCAGCATGCCAGGTTGCGGTTTGCGGCAGGAGCAGGGGATGGCCAGGTGCGGCACGGCGCCTTCGACGTGGTGCGGGCAGAAGACGATCGCGTTCAGCTCGACTCCCCAAACGCGGAGCATCTCGCGCAGCTTGTCGTGCATGCACTCGAGATCGTGCTCCGTGAAGTAGCCGCGGGCGATCCCCGATTGGTTCGTCACGACGACGAGCTCCCAACCGGATGTCTGAAACATGCGGAGCAGTGGACCGATCTCCGGGGACAGGACGAGGTCTTCGGGGCGCGAGGGATAGTGCCGAGGCTCGACCAGGGTCCCGTCCCGATCAAGGAAGAGCGCTCGCTTCATCGACGCGTGTCCTTTCGATACTCTGTTGAGTCAGACTCGACTCAACGATCTCGCTAATTAGATGAACCAGGACAGAGTGGACCTCCTGGACGAGCGCGGTCTCGGGCGCGGGAACCGCAATCGCGACGTCTGAGAACAGACCAAGCCGGGTTGGCTCGCGTCCGGTCAAGGCAATGACGGACATGCCACGCTCACGAGCCTGGCCAGCGGCATTGACGACATTCGGCGACTCGCCGCTGGTGCTGATTCCGACCAGCACATCGCCCTGGTGACCGAACGCGGCGACCTGTCGCGCGAAGACCGTCTCGTACCCGTAATCGTTGGCGACCGCGGTCAAGACCGCCGAGTCAGCGGTCAATGCCAGCACCGGCCACGGCTCGCGCTCTCGCCGGAAGCGGCCGACCAGCTCGCCGGCAAGATGTTGGGCTTCGGCCGCGCTGCCGCCATTCCCGCAGACCATGACGAGATGGCCGGTCGCGAGAGCGTCGGCGATGATCGTGGCCGCGCGGGTGATCGGGTGACTGTTGGTTGCGAGCAGCGCGAGAATCGTGCTCAGTGCTCGGGCCCGGTCGAGTAACGCCGCTTCAACGTCTCGTGTGAGCGGCGCCGGTGTGCGGCGCTGCAAGGAGGCATTAGCAACCGCCATCGCCGAAGGACTCCATTTCTTCTCATGAGAGCCGGCCTCGTTGGCCGGTTCATCTCGCTAAGATCCGAGGTCGGTCGCCAATTACGGGAGCGGGCGCAGATTAACCTGTGCAACGACTTGACAAGAGCCATCTGCACAATCGGTGGGAAACAGACCGATGACATTCACTTCTTCTCCGCGGGCGAATGCACAAATCGGGCCAAGCCGCTTCTCCGCGGACTCGTCCTCTTCGGTGTCCGTACACGGGCTTGGCGTACTGACCCCTGTGCAACCGCCTGCCCCAGCAGCCAAACTCAGTCAGCCGTTGGGCCAACCAGAAGAAGGGCGACTCGATGGAGAATTCGCGACACTATGACGCACTGGTTCTCGGTGCCGGACAAGGCGGCGGTCCGCTGGCCAGCGCGCTCGCCCAATCCGGGAGTCGAATAGCACTGATCGAGCGGGAGCATGTCGGTGGGACATGCATCAACACCGGCTGTACTCCGACCAAGACGATGATCGCCAGTGCCAGGGCCGCCTACCTGGCGCGCCGTACTGGTGATTACGGGGTAGAGAGCGGCCCTGTACGCGTCGACATGGCCGCGGTCCGCCGGCGCAAACGCGCGCTCGTCGCATCGTTTCGATCCGGTTCCGAACGGCGCATCGAAGAGACTCCGGGGCTGGATCTGATTCGCGGAGAGGCGCGCTTCACCGGACCGAAGTCGTTGCGCGTCGATTTCCCTGATGGCCGGCTCGACATCACAGCCGAGCAGATTTTCCTCGACGTCGGGACCCGCCCATCCCCCCCAGGACTCCCCGGACTCGATCGCGTGGCGGCCCTCGACTCGACATCGATCATGGAGCTGGACGCCGTCCCGGAGCATCTTCTGGTGCTGGGCGGCGGATACGTCGGTCTGGAATTCAGCCAGATGTTCCGCCGCTTCGGGAGTCGCGTGACAGTCGTGCACCGAGGTGAGCACCTGCTGGGAAGGGAGGACGACGACGTGGCGGGTGCCGTCGCCCGCATCTTGCGCGAGGACGGGATTGACGTGCTGCTTGCGACCGAGGCGTCCGCAGTCACCGCCGGCTCGGCGGGTGGCATCGATCTCACGGTCAGGGGAGCGAACGGTGAGCACGTGATCAGCGGTTCGCACCTCCTGACGGCGGTGGGACGAGCTCCCAACACCGATCGCCTTGCACTCGAGCAGACCGGTGTCGAGACGGACGAGAAGGGCTTCATAGTAGTCGACGAGCGGCTGGCGACGAATGTCCCCGGCATCTACGCGCTGGGAGACGTCACCGGCGGCCCGGCCTTCACCCATATCTCCTACGATGACTTTCGCATCCTCCGCACGAATCTCATCGACGGCGGTGATGCAACGACCACGGGTCGTCTCGTTCCCTACACGGTCTTTACCGATCCGCAGCTCGGCCGCGTCGGTCTGACTGAAGCGGAGGCGCGCCAAGAGGGTCGCGGCGTGCGTAT
Source organism: Thermomicrobiales bacterium (assembly GCA_036280495.1). GTDB lineage: Bacteria > Chloroflexota > Chloroflexia > Thermomicrobiales > UBA6265 > JACCXM01. Next base: position 8,155 of record DASUQU010000072.1, read on the forward strand.
CGCCAAGCTGCCGATGAGCGACGTGGCGCGTGCCGTGGAAGTGGGCGAGACGCGCGGCTTCCTGAAAGCGGTCATCGACACCGAAAGCGACCAGATTCTCGGCTTCGCCGCACTCGCTCTGGAAGGCGGAGAGATCATGGCGGCCGCACAGATCGCGATGATGGGTAAGTTGCCGTACACCGCACTGCGGGATGGCATCTTCGCTCATCCAACGCTCGCCGAGTCGTTCAACAATCTGTTCGCGTCGATCGAGCGCTGAGTCGATCGAAAGGAGTCGACGATGGAGACGACACCGGAGAGGGCGGTCGCCGCCCTGCTCATGGAGACGCAGACGGCCCACGGCGTCTACGAGACGGACGTTCTGGGCGGGGTTTACGACGAAGCCTGGCCGGCCTGGTACGCGGCGTACCTGCTCGACCACGGTCTGGGCGACCATCTCCCCGGCGCCGAGCGTCTCGACGTCACCAGCCTGGCCGCCGAGCTGGCGAGACTCGCCGCGGACTACGAGCGAGGGGAACAGAGCAGCCCCTGGCCGGACGTCTACGCGCATGGGATCGTTGCGCGCTGGCGCGGCACTCCTGGCGGCAAAGAATCTACTCCCCCAGGGTCCTCAGAAGTTCAAACTCTTTAGACCCTTTAAACTCTTCAAACTCTTCACTGACGTCAACCACCATGCCCGGACGGACCTACGCCAGGAGATCGAGGGCCAAGCGCACGAGCAGCCGTGAGGTCGCGGCAATGCTCGGGACGTCGACCCACTCGTCTGCTTGATGGAAGTTCTCGCCACGCGGGCCGATCATCACCGTTGGTATCCCCGCTTCCTCTGAGAAGAGATTCAGGTCCCCGAATCCCGCGTAGCCCCACTCGGGGCGTCGTCCCGACTCTGCCTCGTACGCGCGGGCCAGCGCAAGAGCCAGGGGATGCTCTCGATAGGTCTCCCAGGGTGGGTAATACGGTGGGTCAATGGCGAGCTCGAATGTTGCCGGAGATTCCAGGTCGCCGATGAGTGCTTGCACCTCGGCCAGCACGCTCTCGCTGCTCTCGCCGGCGACGATCATGCGATTGAGGATCACCCGCGCCTTTTCCGGCACGGTGATGACGTACTGGTCGTTACCGCTGGCGAACGAGAGGACGCAGCGGCTGCCACGCATGCGCGGGTGCTCCAGAAGCGGGATCTCGTCGAGTCGGGCCACCAGTCTGGCCGCCTCGGTGGCGGCGTTGATCCCTTTCCAGGGCCAGGAGGCGTGGGCTGCTTTCCCCGTGACGTCGATCCTCACCAGCACCTTGCCAACTGAGCCGAGTGCCGGCCGCTCCCACGACGACTCCGTCACCACGCAGTAATCCGCCCGGAAGCCGGAGGCGATCAGCGCTCGCGCCCCGATCGAATAGGCCTCCTCGTCCACGACCGAGGAGAAGTGGACCGATCCGCGCCAGTGATCCCGGTTCTGCGCCAGGGCGCGGGTAGCCAGCATGGCCGCCGCGACACCCGACTTCATGTCGGCGGCGCCCAGACCGTAGAGCCGGTCACCGTCCCGGTGAGGCGTCCAAGGGTCGGACGACCAGCCTTCGACCGCGAGTACCGTGTCGACGTGACCGTTGAGCAAGAGCGCCGGCCCAGCGCCATTTTCGACGCGGGCGATCACATTTGGCCGGTCACCTTCGGTCGGCTGGAACTCAGGATCGAGGCCGTTCGCCTCCAACCACCCCGCGACGTAACGCTGAACCGGGCCTTCCTCGCCAGGATAGCTACGGATGGCTACCAGATCGGCGGTGAGCGCGGCCGCTTCCTCGGGCGTGAACAGGCTGTGCAGCCACGATTCAGTCATGGGGCGATCCTCTTCCCACGAACGAAAATGGCGGAACAGGGCTAGAGGTGCAGCGCCAGCTCGTAGGCGGGATCGCTCAGTGCGGCGCGGGTCGCGGAGAACGCCTCGATCGGGTAGCGCGTTTCACCGCGCACGGCCAGGTCGGCGAGGATCTTGCCGATGAGGGCTGCGAACTTGTACGCGTGGGCCGCGCCCTGGGCCACGACAATCCTCGGCTCACCGGGAACGAAATCGATGGTGAAGTTGCGATCCGGCGGCATCGTGTAGAGGCAGGATTTGGTATAGAGCTCGGGTCCGGTATAGCCGGGGAGGCGCTGCTCCAGGAAGGCGACGAGACGGTCGTTGGCCTCGCGGTCCTTCTCGAAGGTGCGGGTCTCGGTCGTGACCACCTGCCCGCCCACGTCGACGCCGGCTTTGGTCGCCACTTCGCCGTAGACCGGGAAGCCATAGAAGTCGTCACCATGCCAGATCCAGATCGGAAAGCGATCCGGTGCAAACTGGCGCAGATGGGGTGTCGCCCAGAACGTAACCTGCTCCTGAGTGATCGTCAGCGGCATAGAGAAGCCGACGCCGGCCAGAACCTGATTCGTCCAGGCGTCCGCCGCCACGACGAGCTTGCCGGCTCGGACGATCGCGTCGTCGGTGACAACCTCGACGCCGGCGTCGTTCGCCTTGATCTCGCGGACCGCCGTGTTGTCGAGCACGGTCGCGCCGTGCGCTCGTGCCAGCGCGATGTGGGCAGCGTTCGCTTTTCTGGCATCGACCAGACCCGCGTCCGCCTGGTAGAGCACCCGATCGTCCTCGTCGAGGCGCCATTGCGGCCAGCGCCGCATGGCCTCGTCCGCGGAGAGGTCCTCATAGGGGAAACCGGCCGCGGTCATCGCGGCCGCGTAGTTGCCGATGCTTTCGCAGCCGGGTGCGGCCAGGTCGAGGCCGCCAGTGTTGACAACGAGGTGAACGCCCGACTCCTCTTCGACCTCGCCCCAAGCGGAGTAGGTGTGGGGGGTCAACGCGGTGTAGGTGGGATCGTGATAGGAGAGGCGGATGATGCGAGAGTGGTCCTGCGAGGCGCCATTGTCGTGGCCGAGCCGGAACTGCTCCAGCGCCAGCACTTCACCTCCGGCCTCGCGCGCCAGGCGATACGTGGCCGCGCTACCAAGACCGCCGCAACCGACGACGATGTACTCGTAGGCATGTTTCACGATCCGCTAGCCCTCACCTTCCTGCCCCTCTTCCCAGCGCACTGGGAAGAGGGGCCTGTGGCTGGAATTACTCTGCGGCGAGCGTCCACTCCGCCGCATTGTCGAAGTTCGTCGCCATGTACGGATTCGGCCGGTACCCCTGGAGTGAGCTCACGTGGGCAAAGCGATCGGTATTGTTGAACAACGGCGCCCAGGGCAATTCCTCGGCTAGGAGTTCCTGCAGCTTCCGGTAGATCTCGGCGCGCGCTTCTTGATCGGTCTCGCGCACGCCCTGCTCCATCAGCGCGTCGGCCTCTTCGTTCTTGAATGCAACATAGTTCGCGCCGGAGCCGGATTCGAATGGAATCATGCTGCTGTGGAGACGCGACGTGGGATCCGGATCACTGGGGATCGGGTTGTCCCAGGCCACCATCAACGTCTCGTACCTCCCAGCCGGAACATCGTCCCCCCACAGCGTCGATGCAGGACGATTGTCGATCGTCATCTCGGCGCCGATCTCCTGGAACGCCTGCTGCAGGACCAGTTGCGCGCTCTCCCGACTGAGGTTGCCGGTCGTCGTTGACATGCTGAAAGCCAGCCGCACATCGTCCTTGGCCCGCACTCCTTCATCGCCGCGCACCCAGCCCGCTTCGTCGAGGAGGGCGTTCGCCCGCTCCAGGTCGTACGGATAGGTCTTGACATCGGGGTTGTATGCCCAGTGGTCCGGGTTGAGGTAGGTGAGGGTCGGGTTCTCGAAACCGTAGTAGATCGTGTCGATGATGGTCTGGGTGTCCATGGCGTGGTAGAGCGCCTGTTTGACGCGCTTGTCCTGGAACTGCGGAAGTGAGTTGTTGAAATAGATGAACTCGACGAAGTTCGTCGGCTTCCAAACAGCCGTAATCCCCTCTGTATTCTGCGCCTCTTCCCATCGTTCGGCGGGAACACTCTGGTAGTCGATGACCTGGACCTCGCCGGTCTTGAGCTGAGTGAACATAAGTGGAACTTCTGGGATCAGCTTGACGATGATGCGGTCGAGCTTGGCAGCGCCGCCGTGGTAGTCGGGATTGCGCTCGACTGTCAGATGATCTCCGCTGACATGCTCGACGAATTTGAAAGGTCCCGTGCCAACAGGAGCCGACGTGTTGAAGGGGGCGGTATTGATGTCTTGACCGTCGCCGAGGATGTGAGCGGGGATGATGGAGGTCACCCCGCCGGTCCAGAGGAGCTGGAAGGGGGCAAACGGCTCCTTCAAGGTCATGACCACGGTGTGCTCGTCGGGTGCCTCGACGGACTCGACTTTGTCATGGCCGGTGCGGGAGCGCACCGCCACGTCCGGGTTCATGATCGTCTCCCAGGTGAACTGGACATCACGGGACGAGAACGGCTCGCCGTCGTGCCACTTGGCGTCGTCTCGCAGGTTGAACGTCCAGGTGAGCCCGTCTTCGGAGATGCCCCCGTTCTCCTGGGTGGGAACCTCCGTCGCCAGATTCGGGACGAACGTGCCCTCAGGCGTGATTTTCAAGAGGCTGTCGAACATGAGCACGTCGGGGAGCGTGTCCGGTCCGGTGTTGGTGTAGAGCAGTGGGTTGAAGTTGACCGCTTCCTGCGACGAGCCGACGATGATCTCGCCGCCCTCCTGGGCCCGCGCCTCGCTCATCAAACCGCCAAGCCGACCCGGCGACGCCGACGCGGTCGCTACGCCAAGTCCCAGCGCACCGGCGCGCTGGAGCGCCTGCCGGCGGGAGAGCCGCCCACTGACAATGCTCTCGAACAGAGTCGTGATCGCGTCAGCCTGACCCACGGTGTTCCTCCTCTACCTGAACCACACGCGCCGAATCGTTCCGGCGACGTGACAACCTGTCTTGAACGTGAGCACGCGGCGCTATTGTGCCCGGTCTTACGAATTAGCGCATCCGCTGCCGGGGATCGAAGGCGTCGCGCAGGCCGTCACCGACGAAGTTGAAGGCCAGCACGGCCAGGGTGATCGCCACCCCAGGGAAGACTGCCAGCCAGGGTGCCCGGGTGAAGAACTCCTGGGCGTTGTTGAGCATGATGCCCCAGCTCGCTTGCGGCGGCTGAATGCCATAACCCAGAAAAGAGATGTACGACTCGGCGAGGATTGCGGCCGCCACCTGCAACGTTGCCGCGACGATGATTGGCCCGACGCCGTTTGGGAGCAGCTCGCGGAGCATGATCCGCGGTGCCGTCGATCCCATCGCGCGTGCCGCGGTGACGAACTCCTGCTCTTTGAGCGTCAGGAACTGCGCGCGGACGATCCGGGCCACTTCCATCCAGGCCGTAAAGCCGACGATCAGCGTGATCGACAGCACCGATGGCCGCACGAATGCCGCGAGCACCAGCAACAGGTAGATCGTGGGAAACGAAAGGAAGACATCGGTCAAGCGCATCAGCAAGACGTCGATCTTGCCACCGTAGTAGGCGGAGCAGAGCCCCACGAGCGAGCCGACAATGATCGTCACCAGCATCGCGGCGAAGCCGACGGTCAGCGAGACGCGACCCGCGAAAAGCAACCGGCTCAAGACATCGCGACCGATCTCGTCGGTACCAAGCAGATGGCCCGCGGAGAATGGTGGCTGATGCCGAGCAAGGGGGTTGACCTGATCCGGGTCGTACGGCGCGATGGCCGGGGCAAAGAGCGAGGCAAGAAAGAGCACGATGATCGTGATCAGTCCGAACATCGCCATCCGGTGTTGGCGGAATCTCCGCCAGATCTGACCGGCGATGCTTTCTTGCCGGCTCATTCGAGCCGGCATGCTCAACGTGGCAGTTGGGGCAGCCGGGGTCGCGGCCATCGTTCCTCCCACGCCCCGTTAGACCGCTCGCACGCGGGGGTCGACGATGGCCAGAGCAACGTCCGCCAGCAGGTTGCCGATGACGACGAGGAACGCCGTGATCATCAACATCGCCATCAGCACGGGATAGTCTCGGTAGGTCAGGGCATCGAGGAAGAGACGCCCCATCCCGGCCCAACCGAAAATGCTCTCGGCTACCAGGGCGCCGCTGAAGACAGCCGGGAGCTGCACCCCGGCCAGCGCGATGATCGGCAGGATCGCGTTACGCAGGATGTGGTAACGGAGCACCTCGCTGCTCGCGAGTCCCTTGGCGTGTGCCGTCCGCACGTACTCCTGATTCTTGGTCTCGAGCAGACTCGTCCGAAAATAGCGACTCCACTGAGCGGTGAGCACGAGACCGAGCACGAACGCCGGAGCAACTAGGTGGTGAAGCTGGTCGAGCAATCCGCCGCCGCCGCTTCCGAGCGAACGCGTCCCTCCCGAGGGAATCCAACCTAATTGTTCGGCGAATATGAAGATCACCATCAACCCGAACCAGAAGGTGGGGATGGAGAGTGTGATTAGAGCCCCTGTGGTGGCGAGATAATCGAAAACAGAGTATTGCCGGAACGCCCCCAGCGTACCGATGAAGAACCCCAGAACCACCGCGATGAGATACGCGGTGCCCATCAGCTGAAGGGTGGCGGGAATACGCTCGATGATCAGCCCTCGCACCTCGGCCCCGCCCCGGAACGAATTGCCGAAATTGCCGCTGAACATGTTGCCGACCCAGCGCAGGTACTGAACGTGCAGCGGATCGTTGAGTCCCCAGGCCTCCTTGATCCGCTCGACGTCCTCGGCGGTGACATTCGGGTTCATGGTGTAGAGCGCGGTCGGTCCACCCGGTGCCAGGTGCATCATGGCGAAGCCAAGCACCGAGACCCCGATCAACAGCGGCACCATCTGCAGGAGCCGCCGCACCAAGAATTCGGCAATCACCCAATCAGTTCCCTGGCGTCGCGGCGCCGATCATCGTGGTGACCGTCGGCGTGAATTGTAGGGCGGGTGAAAGGGTAGTACCGATGATGTTCCGGCCGCTCTCAGCCGGGACGGAGGGAGGATCAGCGGTTCTTGAACCGCTCGCGTAACGCGAAAATTGCCGCGACGCCGGCGCCGACCAGAGCGCCGAGCGAGAGCGGTCCAGTGCCGCCGGACGCGAGACCGGGACCGACCCCGGCCGATGGCATGGCCGAGGGGGCACTTTCGCCGTCGACGGCGTCCGCCCGGGGCTCCGCCGACGCCGTTGGCGTCTCCATGGTGACCTCGACGGGAGCCGAGGTTGCATCCTGGGCAGAGACGGCCACGTCCTCTCCGAGGAAGAGCGATCCCGCCAAGACCCAGGGCGCGAGACCGAGCGTCGCGGCGGCCATGTTCGATCGACGCATGGGAACTCCTTCTCTTGGCGGGCCCAGTAGTCGCCGCGAATGAGCGCAATGGGCAAGCGGATTGCCCGCCAGGCTGCGGAACCGAATGCAACCGGCATGCCAGAGAGGCAGGAACGACTCGGCCCTTTGCCAAGGGGAGTCGGGTCCTGTGTGCTGATGACGAGGCAAGGAGAACTCGAACCCAGTTTCGATTTGCCAGGGAAATATTTTCTGTGATAAAGTAATCTTGACGGGCTACGAACCAGCGACGCGCGGGCGCCGCAGCGGGAACTCTTGCGAGGATGTGATGACGACGGGCCAGATGTCGGCAACGGTGGGCCGAGCACGACAGACGCTGGAGCTGCTTCCCGTCCTGCGCCGGTGGGCGACGGCACGCGTCCACCGGGCCGGGACCGATGCCGGTCTCAGCTTACGCCAATACGCCGCCCTCAGCGGCATTCGGCATGGCGCGTCTTCGCCAGGTGAGTTGGCTCGTCTCTGGCAGGTCACCCCAGCCGTCATCACCGGCATCATCGATCGCCTGGAGCGTCGCGAGCTCGTGCGCCGGGAGCCTGACCCGAATGACCGCCGGCGGCTCCGCCTGGCGTTGACCGACTCCGGTCTGGCCGCGAGCGAGCTCGTCGAGCGGTCATTGACAGAGGAGCTGGCGGCGCAGCTCTCCCAGGCCTCGCCAGATGAGCTGGCCGAGCTCGGTCGGGCGCTCGATCTCTTGCAGCGGACCTTCGCCGCGCTCGAAGCGCAAACCCCAGGTCCGGTCAGGATGAACGTTGGTGACGATCTCCCCGCCTGGGATGACGACTGTGCTGGCGAAGAGGAAACAGCCGCCATGGACGAGCCGAACACGAGGCGGTCACAGCGCACCAGTGCCAGGAGCAAGGCAGGACTCAACTGACATCGAGAGGCTCACAACTTCGCCGGATGGTCGGGTGGCAGTGAGCGAAGGCGAACAGGACGTGAATCGGAGAAATAGCATGGCAACCGTAAAGACATCAGATGTGCCTCAGACCATCGCTACGGAAGCGAACGGCGGGGTGTCGTCGTCGACTGAGGTCGTCAAACTGGACATCACCGACCCCACATACATGGCCACGGCTTATGACACCTACGACGCGTTGCGCGAGCGGGGCCGCGTCAGCCGCGTCAAGTTCGGTAGCGACGACGATGGAAAGGAGTCGCAGAGCCCCCGGGATCGGTTCTTCAACCGCGAGACGTTCTTTGTCACTCATTACGACGATGTCGTGGCGACCCTGCTCGATGATCGCTTCTCGGTCGATCCGCGTTCTCTCTTATCCGCGGAGCAGCGGGAGCACGACGAGACGCCGGAGGAGTTCCGGCCGTTCGCGCGCAGCATCATCTCCATCGACCCTCCCGATCACACGCGCATCCGCAAGCTGGTACAGCCGAGTTTCACCGGCCGTGGCATGGAGGCGATGCGGCCCAGCATCCAGAAGACCGTCGACGATCTCCTCGACAGGGCCGAGCGCGACGCGGAGGCTCGCGGCGAGACCCCCGGCAACCGGCGGATGGAGCTGGTCAGCCAGTTTGCCTATCCCTTTCCGGTCACGGTCATCTCCGATCTGCTGGGGATCCCACGCGAGGATCGCGAGCGGATCCGGGGCTGGACCGAGAACTTGCTCCGTGTCGACCGCGGACGCGACCAGGCCATGAACGAGCAGGTGCGACAGGGGTTGCGCGACTTCACCGCCTACCTCAAGGAGCTCTTCGCGCGCAAGCGCCGCGAGCCGGCCGAAGACATGATCAGCCGGATGGTCCTCATGGAAGACGACGGCGACACTCTCACCGAGGAGGAGACACTGGCGACCGTCTTCCTAATGTATCTGGCCGGCCACGTCACCACGGTCAACCTGGTGGGCAACGGCGTGGTCGCGCTGCTGACCCACCCGGAGCAATTGGCCGCGCTCAAGGCGGACCCAGGTCTGGCCAAGAATGTCGTTGAGGAGACGCTGCGCTACTGGGGCCCGGTCGACTTCATCGGCCGGCGCTTCGCCAAGGAGGACTTGACGGTCGCGGACACACCGGTCGTGAAGGGGGAGCAGGTTGCCGTCAGCCTGGCCAGCGCGAACCGGGACCCGGAGCGCTTCACCGATCCCAACACCTTCGATATCAGCCGGCCCGACGCTAACCGGCACGTCGCCTTCGGCAAGGGGATCCATGTCTGCCTTGGCGCGCCGCTGGCCCGTGTCGAGGGGCAGATCGCCTTCGAGACGCTGATCCGGCGCTACCCGGAGCTCCGGCTGGCGGTCCCCGAGGACGAGGTCGTCTGGAGCGGAAATTTCCTGCGCGGGTTCCGCCAGGTGCCGTTGTTGTTTTGAGGGTGACGGGTGATTGGTCATGGGGTGATGGGGTGAAAGGGAGAACGAGAACTCGTTTCCTATCCCCCATCACCACGAGCGTAGCGAGTAATCACCCTCTCACCCATCACCCCAGTACGCGACAGGGAGCTGATTCCGTCGCACAATAGGCGCGCGGAGCAATCGGTGGCGGCAAACCGCGCGGCAAGGGTGCCGGGCCATCACTCGCCGTGGGAGAGCCTCGTGACCTCGTCTTCGTCGCAATCGAACTGGCAGGCACTGGACGGCCTCATCGCGAGTCGTTCTGGCGACTCCACGCCTCTGCGGTTTCCACTTCCAACTGGCACCAGGCGTGTAGCACGCTGGGCCGCGGGAGTCGTGCTTGGTATCGTCATCCTGGTGGCCTCGATCGAGTTCGTCCGTCGCCAGGGACTCGACCCGTGGACGTGGTTTACCGACGTCTGGGTCTTGATCGCCGGTATTCCCGCGCCATTTGTCATCCTGGCTTGCACGCTGAAGGCGGCCGAGGTCATCCTGAATGCGGCCGCCTGGAAGACTGTCTTGCGCGCCGCGTACCCCGAGGAAAGAATTGGGTTCCGGCAGACGCTTGGGGTCGTCCAGGGCGGCGTTGGAATCTTTGCGGTGATCCCGCCCAAGTTCGGGGGCTTCGCCGTCCTCGGGCTCTACAAGGCCGCATTCCCGTCGTTGCGCATCACGGCGGTCCTGGCCACGCGGGTGGTGCAGGGGATCTCCTCCACGATTCTCGGCACCGTGTTGCTCGTCATCTTTGGGGTCGCGAATGCCGGCCTCGGCGAGCAGAGCGGGTTTATCGACCGGGTGAGCAACTTCTTTGTCGAATGGCCCCTGCTGGTGGTACTGCTGATCGCGCTGACCGCTTCGCTTCTCGTCGCGTTAGTACGGCGCAGCCGCCGCTGGCTGCGTGAGTTCATCGCGCAGATGGCTATGGGTGGGGCGATCCTGCGCACGCCCGGCCGTTACGTCCTTTCGGTCATGGTTCCGACGCTGCTCGCCTTTGCGCTGCGCTGGGGAGTGACTGGCACCCTGCTGCTCGCCTTCGGCATTTCGCCATCGCTGGAAACACTCCTGCGCGTCAACGTCTCTCATGGTCTGGCCCGCTCTGTGCAGGTCACACCGGGCGGGTTCGGGACGACGCAGGCGTTCGATCTGGTCGCACTGCGGGGGATCGCGCCGACCGAGGTGATCACCGCGTATTCGCTGTCGCAGGCAGCGATCCTCCTCGTGTTCAATATCGCGTTTGGACTGGTCGCCCTGACCTGGGCCTTTGGCTGGGATCGTACGGCGCACCTCATCCACCTTCCAGGGCGACACGCAGGCACCGCGATGGAACCCGTGGCGCCTCGGGTCAGCACCTGCTAGGCAAGACGGTCGCGGCGGATCTCGCCTCGCCGCATCCGGCGTTGCTCAGGCCCCTGTGCTTCGAAATACCCTTTAATCCTGAAAGGATCTCTTGTGCCTCGTCCTCTTTCCCTCCTCGATCTGACACCGATCGTGGCAGGGTCCTCCGCCAGCGAAGCCGTGCGGACCTCAGTCGATCTGGCGATGCTCGCCGATCAGCTCGGGTATCACCGGGTCTGGTATGCCGAGCACCACAACTCCCCGGGGTTGGCAAGCGGCGCTCCGGAGATCATGATCGAGCACGTTGCCAGTCGGACCGCCCGCCTGCGGGTGGGAGCGGGTGGCGTGATGCTGCCGAACCACGCCCCGCTCAAGATCGCCGAG
>DASUQU010000073.1:0-6692 GCA_036280495.1 Thermomicrobiales bacterium
CAGATCGAGCTGCTCGCGCTGCAATGGGAGATGCCCCTCTTCGAGCCGGACGACGTCAGCGAGGTCGTCGATCAGGCGCCCCATACGATCGGCATACTGCAAAATGGTCGCAATTGTCGTTTCACTATACTCGCCGCGCCGCTGCAGGAGCTGAGTGTTGGCCCTAATGACTGCCAGCGGTGAGCGTAGGTCGTGGCTCACCATCGCCAGGAAGTCGCGCTGAGCGGCCTCCATCCGCTTCCGTTCGCTGATGTCCTGAGCGATGGTTGCCGCACCAACGATGCGCCCCGCCGCATCGGTGACCGGCGAAACGCTCACGGAGATATCGATCCGCCTCCCGTCTTTGGCAATGCGAACCGCATCATGGTGGCTGACGCGCTCCCCGCGGCGTATGCGGTCCATGATGTCGCTAAACTCATCGATCCGCTCAGGTGGGAAGATGCGCGCGATCGATTGTCCGATCATCTCCTCGGCGGTATAGCCGTACAACTGCTCGGCCGCCTGATTCCAGCTCGTGACGATGCCGTCCAGCGTCTTGCCGATGATGACGTCGTTGGACGAGTCGACAATCGCGGCGAGGCGCTGCCGGTCGATCGCGGCGCGGTGACGTTCTGAGACGTCCCGCACGACGGAGAGGGCGACGGGACCAGCCGACAGCGTAACGACCGTCGTCCGCGCCTCGACGGTAAGGACGACCCCATCCTTCCGCCGTAGATCCAGCTCCCCATGCCAGGTCCCATCTCGAGGACGCCAGAGGACCTCGACCTTTGTCAGGTCTGCTCCAGGGGCGATCAGGTCTTCCAGTCGAGATCCGAGAAGCTCCTCGCGCTGGTAGCCAAGGAGCTCGACGGCCGCGGCATTGACATCCCGAAACCGGCCTTCGGCGTCAATCGACAGGATGGCGTCGGCAACCCCCTCGAATAACCCCCGGTACCGCGCCTCCGCCGCCTGGGCCTCGGCGTAGAGCCGAGCGTTGTCAATCGCCAACGCGGCGCGGCGGGCCAGCTCCTCGGCCAGCGCGAGATCGCCCGGCCCGTAATGACGACTGGTGTCGGCCAGCACCAAGGTGATGACCCCGAGCGTCCGCCCCCGCGCCGTCAACGGCAGCAGCATCTCGGCGGCGAACCCGAGACGGCGCAGCAGGGCTAGATGCTCGGCATCCCGTGCCTCCGCGACGAATCGGGTCTCGGAGACGGCCGGATCGAACCACGGCTTCCCACGCTGGAGGACATCCCACGCGCGGTGGGCCCGGTTTGGGGAGAGGACCGCATACCGGCGGCGCAGTTCCAGCGCCGTCTCGGCTTTGTCGGGATCGCGATGGACGACGGCAAGCCGGTGCAGACGCCCATCCGCAACCAACAAATCGACGACGCACCAGTCGGCAAGGGCGGGCACGATCAGGCGCGCAACGCGCTCCAGCTCGGCCTCATAGTCGAGCGATCCTGCCAGGATCTCGCTCGCCTCGGCGAGGAACCGGACACGGTCCTCACCGCCGATCTGTTCGAAGAGGTTCTGGCCGGCCGCTCCGTCTCCCGTGGCGCTCACGGGCTCCTCCGGTCGGAGCTTCATCTCCGTAATGAGGAGAGCGTCTTCGTCAGGCCCATCATTCCCCGTAGCGTGCACTGGCGACAGTCCTCAGTCTGGCGGGGCCGCTACGGAATTGCAGAGGGGCAACGACATTCTTCCCAGAGAAGAAATGTCCCGGTGAGCATATCGCGAATGGACAGATCATGCACGATGGCTTGGCAGCGAGCGCAGGGTCAACACGGCCTGGCGCGAAACACTCCAAAATGGAGACCAGGACGCGGTCGCGGACTGATACTCTTCGCGTGGCACTTGCGAACTCGTTCAGGATTTGTGTCGGCGCGGCGCCCAGGTGCAAAGCTGGTTGCCGGGCACTGTCCCGGCCTCCGACCCGAAGCTCGTCAACCCTTCTCGGCGCCGATTGTCAAACCAGCGATGAAGTAGCGCTGCAGCGCGAAGTAGACGATTAGGGTCGGCAGGGCAACGTACATCGACGCGGCCGCGATAAGATTGTCATCCCGGACGAACTCGCCGCCGAGGTTGGCCAGTGACGACGTAATCGGCCGGTCGGCGCCCTGTTGCTCGAGGACCACGGCCCAGAAGAAGTCGTTGTAGATCCACGTAAATTCCAGTGTGGCCAGCGCCGCGAGCGCCGGGAGCGTGAGCGGCATGATGATCTGCCAGTACTGCTTCCAGACACCCGCGCCGTCGATGCGGGCGGCATCGTTCAATGACTTCGGCAGGAGCTTCATGTAGTTGCTGAGAACAAAGGTGCAGAAGCCGCTCTGGAACGCGACATGGATCAGAATCAGACCCCAAGCGCTGCCATTGAGCTTGCCCGAGTTCGAGAGGAGCTCCGGGAGCTCGACGCGATTGTAGAACTGGAAGAGCGGTTGGATGATGATTTGCTGCGGCAGCAGGTTACCAGCCGTGAAGATCGACAACATCAGAATGTTGAATCGCCAGGAAAACCGGCTGCAGATGAACGCCACCATGCTCGCGAAGAAAAGCGTCAGGATGAGCGAGGGCACGAGGATGACCACTGTGTTCCAGTACTTGCGTGAAATATCGCCTTGCTCCCAGGCATTCCGATAGTTGTCAAGCGTCAACGACTGCGGCCAGGAGAAGAAGCCGTCCCGGATAGTCTCGGCGAACGGACGCAGTGACGCGAAGATCGTTCCCGCGATGGGAACGAGCCAGAGCAACGCCGTGAAGGCAATGAACGCGTAGAGCAGGATGCGGCCCAACGTGATGCGCGACCGGCGCCGGGAGCCGACTGCCATCGCCGTGGTCACTCGTCAGCTCCTTCCTGTGTTCTCCGATAGTGGTTGGTGACGTACCAGATCACGAACCCGACACAGAGGATGAAGAGGATCGTCGCGTAGGCCGACCCGCGGCCGACGTTGCCACCCCCCTCGCCGAGCAGGTTGTTCGTCGTCAGGATCGACAGCACCTCGGTCTTGCGCGGAACGTTCAGCACGAAAATGATGTCGAAGGCGCGGAGGGCCTCGATCACCGTGATCACGGCGATAACGACGTTGATCGGCTTCAGCGATGGAAATACGACGTGGCGAAAAACCTGCCACTCATTGCTGCCGTCGAGCATGGCCGCTTCCCGTAGCGAGCTGTCGACGCCCTTCAATCCCGCGAGATAGAGCACCATGATGTAGCCGGTGTGCCGCCAGGCGATAGCCACCAGAATCGCAATAAAGTTCCAGGAGACGCCGTAGTTGTCGCCGAATGGAATCGCGAACGACTGGTTCCCGAGCCAGTCGACCGAGTTCTCGCCGCCGAACACCTGAGTAGCAAGTCCGTTCTCGGGCGAGTAGATGACGCTTTGCCACATGAAGCCAACGACCGCGAGTGAGAGCACGACCGGGGTGAAGAAGATGCCCTGGAAGAATCTCGTTCCCCGGATGTCTCTCTCGAGCAAATACGCTAGGCAGATGCCGAGCGCCGTCGGCCCGACGAACAGAAAGACCAGAAGCACGGAGTTGTTGATGATCGCCTGGAAGAAGTTCTTCTCGAATACGGTGACGATCTCAATGTAATTCTTGAAGCCGACCCAGGTGATGTCGCTGAGCCTGATCCCCTTCCAGTCGGTGAAGGAGAGCAGGATCGACGCAATCGTCGGGATCCAGACCAGCCCGATGTGCAGGGCCGCCGGGATCCCCACCATCGCCAATACGATCCACCGGTCGCGTCCATCGAACTGCCGGAGACGGCCGGGCTTCCGCTCGACCAGGGATGCGGGTGGGTTCTGGGCTTTGACCTGGACTGCCGTTGCCAACGTAGCCCCCGCTTGAGTGCGAGAGTGGCAAGCGCCCGCCGCTGCGATGCGGCGGGCGCAGCCAGCGTTACTCCGAGAAGATGACCTCGGCCTGGGCCTGCATGTCTTCGAGAATCGAGTCGATGCTCGAGGGGTCGGAGATGAAGTCCGCGAACGCCTGACCGGCTACATTCGAGGCGAACTCCGGGCTGGTGTCGCGGTCGAGGAACTGCGTCACCGTCGGCGCCGCGGAGACCGCCTCGAGCGCCTTCAACTGCAGCGAGTTGTAGATCGAGCTGTCGACATCCAGTGATGCCGCCACGGAGCTCGGGTCCTCGGCCAGGTAGGCCTCCTGCGCGGCCGGGGTGCCGAAGTGGTAGAGGAGCTCCTTGGCGGCGGCGACGTTCTTCGGCTCCTTGGCCATCATCCAGCCATCGATCGGCGCTTCGATCGTATCGGTGCCGAACTCCGGATTCATCTCCGGCCAGGGGAAGAAGTCGAGATCGGAGAGGTCACCCTCGGCGAACTGCTGACCGACGAAGTTGCCGATCGTCATCATGCCGGCTTCTTTGTTGGCGAAGGCGGCCCCGGCCTCTTGCCACGTCCGGCCGTTGGGATTCTCCTGATGCAGTGGCAGGAGTTTCTCCCACTCCGTGAAGACGTTCCTCACGCGCTCGTCGGTCCAGCTCTCTTTGCCGGCCATCAGGTCCATGTGGAACTGGTAGCCATTCATGCGAAAGTTGAGCTGGTCGAAGGTGCCCATCGCTGGCCACCGACCGTCATTGCCGAATGCGAACGGGACGATACCCGCGCCTTGCATCTCCTCCGCCACGCCCATGAGCTGGTCCATGGTGGTGGGCAGCTCCCACCCATTCTCCTCGAATACGCTCGGGCGGTAGTGGATACCCCAGGCGTAGTAGGTCCATGGCACGAAGTAGAGCAGGCCGTCCTGCCCGGTCGAAGCGAGCTTGAAGCCCTCGGACATCTGGTCGTTCAGGCTCGCTTCCCAAACGTCGTCAATGGGTCCGAGGAGATCCTGGGCGGCGAAGAACTGCATCCGGTAGCCCGCGAACCAGGGGATCACGTCGTCCGGATTCTGCAGGTAGGTCGTGATGTTCTCCTGGAACGTGTTGTGGTCGACCGTGTTGGTGATCACCTGCACGTTCTTGTTCGGAAACGCCCCGACCGCGGCGGCCAAGCCCGCCGAAGGCACGGGGTCCGAGTAGTTCGAACCGAGCGTAACCTCGCCGGTGGCCGTTCCTAGTTCGACCTGAGAGCGGGCGAGACCGCGGGGCAAACCGAGTCCGACCGCCGCGGCACCGACCGTCCCTTTCAACAGACTCCGCCGGCCGAGCGTGTAGCCGAACAGAGACGGACTGGGCGAAGGACGAGTGTTGCCAGCAGTCATACGAGCACCCCTTTGTTGAATCGGCCTGTGGCAGCAACGCCACAGGCGACCGCAATCTGACTCGTTCAGACTCGCCCAGAATAGGCCCGACGGAGAATTGATGTCAACGGAACCGGCAACGGACGAATTTCGCGTGACCGCGCGGTCCAGCCGCTAGCGCCACGCCACAACTGCTGCGAAGATTCGGCGCCCCGTCGCTGCGGGCCGAAGTCATGTCAGGAGGCACTTACCGTGGTCACGCCGCTCCCGTCGATTCCGCCCACCTTCGCGCTGGGCGTCTGCGATTACCCGGAGCACGTCCCCTGGGAACAGTGGCGGCGCTACCCGGAGCGCCAGCGGGAGCTAGGCATCACGTTCGTCCGCATCGCCGAGTTTGCGTGGTCGAGAATCGAGCCGTGCGAGGGCGAGTTCGACTGGACCTGGCTCGACGACGCCGTGCAGGCCCTGACTGACGCCGACCGGCAGATCGTGATGTGCACGCCGACGGCGACACCCCCGGCCTGGCTGATCCGGAAGCATCCGGAGATCCTGCCGGTCGACGCGCAGGGTCACGTCCGCAACTTCGGCTCACGTAAGCACTACGATCACGCTAGCCCCATCTACCGGGAGCACTCCCGCCGCATCACCACCGAAATCGCCGCGCGCTACGGGCAGCATCCGGCCGTCGTCGGCTGGCAGACCGACAACGAGTTCGGGTGCCACGACACGGCGCGCTCCTACGGGCCCGCCAGCCGCGACGCCTTCCGCGCCTGGTTGGAAGCGCGCTACGGGACACTCGGCGCTCTCAATCAGGCCTGGGGAAATGTCTTCTGGAGCCAGGAGTACACCGCCTGGGATCAGATCGACCCACCAAATCTGACGGTGGCCCAACCCAACCCCTCGCACGTGCTCGACTTCTACCGCTTCGCCAGCGACATGATCGTCGAGTTCCAAGAGGAGCAGGTCGAGATCCTGCGCCGGCTCTCGCCAGGCCGCTGGGTGACCCATAACTTCATGATGCACTTCCGCGACTTCGACCATTACCGCGCCGCGGAGTGCCTCGACTTCGTCTCCTGGGACTCCTATCCCCTCGGTCAGGTGGAGCGCTACCTGCCGGAGGAGGAGAAAGTGCGCTGGGCGCGGACCGGACACCCCGACCTGATCTCGTTCAACCACGATCTCTACCGCGGTCTGAAGGGCCGGCGCGGCTTCTGGGTGATGGAGCAGGGGGCCGGTCAGGTGAACTGGGCGCCCTCCAACTGCATTCCGGCGGCGGGGGCGGTGGCGTTATGGACCGCGCAGGCCTACGCCCACGGCTGCGACGTCGTCAGCTACTTCCGCTGGCGGGCGGCCACGGTCGCTCAGGAGCTGATGCACTCCGGTCTGCTTCGCCACGACGAGACGCTCGACCGGGGAGGCGAGGAGGTGGCAGCCCTTGAGCTGAGCGGTCGCCCCAATGACGACGTGCAGACGCCCGTCGCCCTCCTCCACGACTACGAGAGCCTCTGGATC
>DASUQU010000074.1:0-35511 GCA_036280495.1 Thermomicrobiales bacterium
CGTCCCGAACATCGAATCCGCCAGGCAGCCGAGCCGGATGCGCGCCCATCTCGGCGACACCCTGGTAGTTCGCCGGGCCACGCGGGCTGGCGACACCTCCACCAGGGCGACCGAGATTCCCGGTGATGATGGAAAGATTGATACAGGCGGCAGCGATTTCGGCCGGATCGCCGTAATGGTCGTGGTCCGATCCGGGGAGCTCATCATGCGCAACCGTCTGATAGATCAGCGATGCCGGGTAGTCGGCATCCGCAAGGGGCCCGGCACCTCCGGTCGCGTAGAGAACCGCGGCCTGACGGATCAGATCACCGGAAACACCGGTAATCGCGGCGACCCTCTCAAGATCGTACGCATCGAGGCTCGCTCGCCACGCGGCGAACCCAGCGTCGCTCTCGGCCTCGGGCCGTGCCAGTCCTGCCTCGACAATAGCCCTCGAAATGCCGTTGAGAAGGACAGCCGTCGTTCCCGGATTTGGCTTCAGGTAGATCGGTGATCGCCAACCGAGCGGGTAGTCGTCGTGGCTGATAACGACGTACTTGGCTTCCCGGTAGATCTGCGAGTGGTAGAACCAGTACGAAGCGATCGGTGCGGCCTTGCCGATGTTTGGTCCGACTACGAGCCCCGCCTTGACATCAGAAAAGAGCTCTTGCATGTCGTTCGTGTTGGGCACGTCGGCGCCTAGCCCAGTCCGAGTCGCTCGGGCCACCGCCGCCTGGGCGGGGCCGAGGAAGCGGTCGACGTGAGGACTGGCCATGACCGCGCGAGCGAAGAGTTGCGCCACGTACGCCTCTTCGTTGGTCGCATCCGGAGAAATTAATGCCGCGAATTGATCACCCTGGAAGTGCGCAAGAGATTCGGCGACGTACTCAATGGCATCATCCCAGGTCGTCTCGTGAGTAAACGGGCGACCGTCGGCCTGGGAGCGGCGGACGGTCGGATAAAACAACCGGTCCTGATGCTGAACTTGTTCGTGACCCCACTTGCCACGCTCGCAAAGGTATCCGTGGTTCGTACCGCGCTCCCAGAGATTCGTGACGCGACGCACGAGGCCGCGGTTCGCTTCCACGTTGATGGTGCAACCGACGTCGCAGAATCCGCAGATCGTTTCCGTCGTATCGAGCTCCCAGGGGTGGAGGCCGAAATGGCGGTCGGTCAACGCCCCGACCGGGCAGACCGCGATGCACATCCCACACGAGGTGCAGAGCGTCTCGGTGAGGTCAGCCCCGTAGGCCGGAGCGATGGTGGCCTCAAGTGAGCGATACGCTCCCTCGATCGCCGTCACGCCGATGACCTCGTCACAGACTCGCGTGCATCGGTTGCACATGATGCAACGGTCCCACTTGTAGTCGATGAGCTCGCTGAAGTGGGCATACGGCTGGGCGAACTTGGGACGCCGGTACGGATTGGCGTGGATATTGTGCAGGTAGGTGTTGTCCTGGAGGTAACACTCGCCCGATTTGTCGCAAGTGGGACAATCCAGGGCGTGATCGATCAAGTACATCTGAAGGATGAACTGCCGCGCCTGCATCACGTCCGGGGAATGGGTCAGCACCTCCATGCCGTCAGCGAGCGGGGTCGCGCAGGATTCGATGAGTCCACCGCGCTTTCCCAGAATCTCGACGGTGCAGATGCGGCACGATCCCCAGGCTCGGAGGAGCGGTTGGAAACAGAGATTGGGAATTTCGATGCCGGCCATTCGGGCGGCCTCAAGGATGACCGTCCCCGCGGGGACGGTCACTTCCTGCCCATTGATGGTGCCGGTAACCATCTTCTGTTCGGTACGAGTAGCAGTCACCATCGTTGAGACGTTCGCTCTCCAGTCAGTAGTCTCGCTCGATTCCGTGCCCGGGAAATGGCGTCGCAGGTCTATTGCAACTTGGGGAATTTTACCACGCCGGATGCGTGGAACCGGCCCGAGTCACCAGGGTTGGAACGCATGAAGAATGGTAAACTTCGCGGCCGTTTGCACGCTGTTCAGGAGCAACGGGCAGGGTTCGACTTGATCGATGCCATCGGAAACGACGTGGTAGGCGGCAACGGTTACGAGACAGTGATCGGACTCGAAGTCCACGCTCAGATGCTCACGCGATCCAAGATGTACTGCGGCTGCTCGGCCCGGTACGCGGATGCCCCCCCGAACACTCTCGTCTGTATCGTCTGCGGAGGGTTCCCCGGCGCATTGCCGGTACTGAATGAGGCAGCTCTCGAGGCGGCGATCCTGACCGGACTCGCGCTCAATTGCACGATTCCGCCTTTCTGCAAACTCGACCGAAAGAACTACTTCTACCCGGACCTGCCCAAGGGCTACCAGATTTCGCAATTCGATCTCCCGCTAGCGATCGATGGATACCTCGAGTTCGTTTGCGGGGGTGAGACGCGGCGCGCGGGCATTACCCGAGTTCACGTCGAAGAGGACACGGGCCGGCTCGTCCACCGGACAAAGGAGGATGGCGCCGAGGTCAGCCTCGTTGACCTCAATCGGTCCGGGGTGCCGTTGATGGAGATCGTGGGGGAACCGCATCTCCGCTCGCCGGAGGAAGCACGAGACTATCTCACCGCGTTGCGCCAAATCCTGCGCTACATCGGTGTCTCAACCGGGAACATGGAGGAGGGCGCCTTCCGCTGCGACGCCAATATCTCCGTGCGTGAGATCCATGGCCCGCTTGGCGCCAAGGTCGAAGTCAAGAACATGAACTCGTTTCGAGCCGTCGAGCGGGCACTGCGATTCGAGCAGAACCGCCAGCTCGACGTACTCCGCCGCGGTGGGCAGGTTGACCAAGAGACGCGGGGGTGGGTGGAAGACCGCGGCGTGACGGTTGCGCAGCGGACCAAGGAGCAAGCGCACGATTACCGCTATTTCCCGGAACCGGATCTACCGCCACTGACGATCTCGGAGGAGATGGTAGCGGCGCTCGCGTCACGGTTGCCGGAGCTGCCCGCTCAGCGGAGAGCGCGCCTTGCCGAGGAGTACGGGATCGGCGAGAGCGAGGCAGCAATCTTGACGGCCGAGCGAGACGTCGCTGATTTCTACGAAACCGTGGCGAAGAGCGACGGTAGGGACCGAGCGCGACTCGCCGCTAACTGGATTGTCAACGACCTCGCCGGGTTACAGCGAACGCGCGGCCTGCCTCCTGACCGCCTGCCAGTGTCGGCACAACAGTTGCAAGATCTCCTCGAGGCGCTTGATGCTGGAGCATTATCGGGGCGCGCAGCGAAAGAGCTGCTGCCACAGCTGGGCGAGGGAGAGGCCGTATTGGCTGCCGCCGCAAGGCTCGACCTGCTCGTGCTGAGCGAGGAAGGGGTCATTCGTGACGCCGCGCTCGAGACCATGGAGGCGTTTCCGGCGGCAGTGCGAGACTTCCGGGGAGGCAAGCGAGCAGCTATCGGGAGGCTGATCGGCGAAACAATTCGGCGAACTGGGGGCCGGGCAAGTCCAGAGCAGGTTCGCCGGGTTCTGGAAGAGGAACTGAGCAGGCCAGTCGTGGCTGAGGGTGGGGACATCTGACGGACTCATGCGGGCGACGGCGATACAGGGCGCACTGCAGCGCCAACCGACAGTGGAGGCGTCCATGATCCTCGAGCAGCAATTTGCGCAGACCGTCGCCGACAGAGGCACGGCGCACATTGGCGAAGAGCGAAATCTGTTCGGTGTCGCGGTCGAGCAATTTCAGATTGCCGCCGACGTTCTTGGCCTAGACGACGGGATGCGCAAGATCCTGAGCCACTGTCAGCGCGAACTCACGGTCCATTTCCCGGTCGAGATGGATGACGGGTCCGTCGAAGTGTTCACCGGGTATCGAGTGCAGCACAACAGCGGCCCCGGGCCCACCAAAGGTGGCATTCGGTACCACCAGAGCGTGACGCTGGAAGAGGTGAAAGCCCTCGCCATGTGGATGACCTGGAAGTGTGCGGTTGTCGGCCTGCCGTTCGGAGGCGCTAAAGGCGGAGTTCAGGTTAACCCGAAGCTCCTCTCTCAGGCGGAATTGCAGAACCTGACCCGGCGGTATACGACCGAGATTCAGCCATTTATCGGACCGAATCAAGACATTCCTGCCCCGGACGTCAACACCAATCCTCAGATCATGGCGTGGCTGATGGACACCTACTCGATGAACATCGGGTACTCGGTCCCTGGCGTGACGACGGGCAAGCCGATCGTGCTCGGGGGTTCCGAGGGGAGGAATGAGGCCACGGGCAGAGGCTGCGTTTTCGCCATCGAGAGCGCTGCCCGGATTCTCGATCTCGATTTGTCCAAGGCGCGAACGGCGGTGCAGGGATTTGGAAATGCCGGGTCGGTCGCCGCACGCTTGATGTCTGAGCTTGGATCGTCAGTGGTGGCAGTCAGTGATTCCCGCGGCGGAATTTACAATCCAAGCGGGCTTGACCTCGATGCGGTGAGTGCGCACAAAGCGCGCACTGGATCAGTGGTGGGCTTTCGGGATGCCGATAGTGTCACCAACGAGGAACTCCTCCTCTTACCAGTGCAGATCCTCATCCCAGCGGCACTCGAAAATCAGATCACGGTCGCGAATGCCGGTCAGATTCACGCGAAGCTGATCGCAGAGGCAGCCAACGGGCCAACCACGCCAGAGGCTGACGTAATCCTCTACGACCGGGGGGTGTTCGTCATTCCCGACATCCTTGCGAATGCTGGCGGAGTGACAGTTTCCTACTTCGAATGGGTTCAGGCACTCCAGGCTTTCCCCTGGACTGAGCATGAAGTGAATGAACGTTTGCGACGAATCATGAACCGGGCTTTCGACGCCGTCTACAGCACATCCAGGAAGTACGGCGTTCACATGCGGACGGCGGCGTTGGTGCGCGGAATCGACCGGGTGGCCGAGTTCACCCGGCTGCGGGGGATTTACCCATAGTGCCGCGGTCAGACATCGCTGCATGTCGGCATTTGACGTCGAGATGTCAATCGTGAGCCGAGGCGTGCTTCAGGGACGGCTGCAAGATTCCATTCCGCGTTTTGGAACTCATGGATCCGACGCACGAGACTGAGCAGCAGCATGGATCCGAGCGGTCCCGCGCAGTCTGGACAGTCCTTCTTGTGGTCTCGGCCATCGCTTTGATTGCCGTAGTGAGCTTCGGCTCGGGCATTGTCGCCGAGCGGTACCTCATCCGTGGACCCTGGCCTGGAACCGAAGGCTTTGGCGGCCTGGATCCCAATGGCGATGCCGCGACGGATGCTGCGTTCCCACGGCAAGCAGAAGTGCGACAGATTCTGGAGGACGAATACTTCTTCCTTCCGGCGTCGCCGGAGGCGCGGGCCACGTTCGTAGCCAATCTCGAGCAGGGCGCGATCGAGGGAATGGCGATTGCCGCGGCGACGCCGGTGGCCTCTCTTGATGACTATCGTCGCGAGCTGGACTACGGCGCGGCCCGCGGCATGACCGAGGCGCTCGGCGACGACTACACGGTGTTTCTTGAGCCGCTGCGTGGCGCGCCGCTGCGCGAAGAGCTTGCCGGCGAATATGAAGGCATCGGCATCTGGGTGGAGCACCCGGAGGGAGAGTTCACGATCGTCGCGCCAATTCCGGGTTCGCCCGCGGCGCGTGCCGACCTGCGCCCAGGCGATGTCATCGTCGCCGCGGACGGACAGGATCTGGGCGAGCTCGAGACCGACGCGGCAATGTCGCTCATCCGTGGCCCGAGAGGTTCTTCGGTCGTCCTCACCATTCGGCGGCCAGGAGTGCCCGAAACGTTCGATGTAACTGTCAACCGCGAAGCGATCGAGATTCCAGCGGTAGTCTATGAGCGGCAAGCGGACGGCAAGGTCGCGCATATTACTGTTGGCATCTTCGGTGACAACACAACGCGGGAACTCGATGCGGCACTCAAGCGAGCCAAGGATGAGGGCGTCGCCGGCGTTGTGCTCGACCTGCGAGGCAATGGCGGCGGGTGGGTAACGAGCGCGCAAGAGATGCTCGGCCGATTCATCCCCGAAGATGCCGGTCCCGCGCTTTATCAGGACCTCGACCTGGACGACGACGATGATCTCATCTCAGAGCCGATCGTCGGCGGTGGTGAGACGGCATTTGATGTTCCACTGGTCGTGCTGATCGATGGGGGTACCGCCAGCGCCTCCGAGATCGTCGCCGGAGCGATTCGAGACTATGAGCGAGGGACGCTCGTTGGCGAACCGTCGTTCGGAAAGGGACTCGTCCAGCGAGTTCACGATTTCGAGGACGGGTCTTCGGCTCGCGTTACATTTGCCCGTTGGCTCACCCCCGATCGGCACCCGATACCGGAAGAGGGATTGACGCCGGACGTCCCCGTGGCGAACCGACCTGACCTCGCCGCTGATCTTCAACTGGACCGGGCAATCGACGTGGCGCTTGGCACTCCGGTAGCGGTCGAACCGGGCGACTAGCGCCAATGCCGACTTCCGTGTTCAAGATCACGAGTACTGATTACTGTCGTTTACCAGGCACTGCACTGCACTTGAAACGAGATTGAAAAGGGCGCGGATACCGACTTCTTGACTTCCGGTCCGAGATCCCTAGCGGAGTCTGCGACGCCGTATGGCTCCGGTGCCGGCAAGGCCCGCTAACAGGCTCGCTGCGGCGAGCAATCCGGTGGAGAAACCGCTTGGGATTCCAGTCCCCGTTCGCGGCACTTGTACGACGCGAGGGTTCGATGACGGAAGCGACGAGCATGCTACGCCGTCACCACTTGGATCGAGGTTGTACGGATCCGAGGGATCCTCGTCATAGACTACTTGAGCTTCCTCCTGGAACTCGAAGTCGACGCAATCGAAGTCTTCCTGGATCCGCACCGTCGTAGGCTCGTCGATAACGACTTCTGTCGGCGCTGGATCGACTGCCTGACTGCGCCGATTGCGCCGGCGTTCCTCGCGTGTCTGAGTGGTCTCGTCTGGTTCAGCAGTAGGTTCGGCCGGCAGTAATTCCTCGCAGGCGAGACCATTGGCGTCGGGGTCCAGATCAGCCAGCCCCTCCGGGTCCGCGTCGAACGCGGCTTGCGCCTCGTCGGCAGTCGCAAAATCGGCACATGTGACCGCGGCACTCTCATCTTCGGTTGGGGTGCCTTGTTGATTCTGTTCACGAGCCGCCCGCCTTGCCGCGCGTCGCTCTTCCGGAGTCTGGTTGCCGGCATCCTGCTCGGCGGCGGGGGCACCGTCTCCGGGATCTGTTTCTGGGTCGTCGGCGGACGGGAGCAGCGCACAGGCGATGCCATCCTGGTTGGGATCGAGATTGTTGGGGTCTGCCGGATCCTCATCGAGGACTGCCTGTGCTTCTTCCTGCGTTGCGAAGTCCTCGCAGTCCAGGTCATCGGTTTGCGCGAACTTATTGATCCAATATCCCGGACCGTCGGGCGCTTCCCGATGGGCTGGAGCGACGTCCGGTCCCACCAATAACGCTGCGATGGCCAGCACCAGGGCTAGTGATGAAATCGAGTTTGTCATCGCCACGATTCACTCCGGCAAGACCGATGGCAATATCTGTGCCGGACATCGACCCCAGCCATGCTCATGGACGAACGATGTTGCACGGAGGTTACGGTCACGAGCGGTTCGCGGGCAGTGTCCGTACAATGCCACGTTGCCACGACTGGTTCAATTTGGCAACCCCCACACGCGTCTACGGCAAGCCAAGTGCAGCCTCGTCTGCCCATTCGCGCTCCGGGTGCAGGGCTCGCCACGTAGTTACGGCGTGAGTAAGGTCGGTAGCGAGTTGCTCGAGCTCAATCGGCGCCAAGATGACCCGGTCAGCGCCGGCCTGTTCGGCGAGTTCGGGATCGAGTTCGTC
The DNA here is from genome assembly GCA_036280495.1 of Thermomicrobiales bacterium. Lineage (GTDB taxonomy): Bacteria > Chloroflexota > Chloroflexia > Thermomicrobiales > UBA6265 > JACCXM01. Next base: position 7,776 of record DASUQU010000074.1, read on the forward strand.
ACGCGATTCGGCGATAATAAGTATTGGAATATCCGTCCGTTCGTCGGTCGTTGCCCGGTCGGAACGACCGCGCAATCGCCGCAGCAGCTCGATCGCGCCTATGCCGCCCAGTGCCGCGTCCAGGACCATGACGTCGAACGAGCGAAGCCGGAAGACTTCGAGGGCCTGGACTCCACTGGCGATAGCACTGGTCCAGAACCCAGCATAGACCAGTCCCTCGCCGAGAAACGACGTCAGTTCGGGGTCATCACTGACGATCAGAATGTGCGGGCGCTGCAGCGCTGATGACACGGGCCTTCAGTTGCTCCAAATTCTGCGTATACACGCGCCAGATGCGCTATGATGACTTCGCCCCGCACATGTTACCCATGCCCGGTGCTCAGGCGCTGTGGCGGAGGGGCGCTCGTCCCGGGAGATCGCCGTCGTGAGTTGGCTGGTCGATCACGAGGAAACGCGCCGGTTTCTCGAACGATACGTCGCGCGTCTCGATCTGCCGACAGAGCGTCTCCGCGTCACGACCGAGCGGCGGGAATTCGAACGTTGGCTCGGACGACGAGTGCGCGGCGCGATCGGTGGCGCTTATGCGTTTGCGCCCGCCTCAAATGAGCATCTCATATTGATCAACTTGCCGCGCATCGATCACTCGCGACCGCGCTCAGTGGAGGTGGTGGTCGCCGAGGAGCTCCTGCACATGCGCGATCGGCTCGACGGTGATTTCCGGCGCCACGCGAAACACGGGTACGATCGTATTGCGCATCGAGTCTCGGCTCTCACCGGGGCGACGCTCGAGGAAATTCGTGCCTCGCTTGTCCCGCCGCAGCGGCGGCAGGCACGATATCTCTATTCGTGCCCGTCCTGTGGCGTATGCGTGCCCCGACAACAGCAAGGTACATGGTCGTGTGGCCGATGCGCACCGCGGTTCGATCCTCAGTTCATCTTGCTTTTGCAGTCGACGGCCGGGACTTGACAATTGGCGCGGTGCCGAGGCGGGATTCAGGGCGGAAGCTGGCCCGCGGTGTGCTTGATGTTCAGTGGACGGGGCTCCTGGGGATTTCCCGAGTGAGGGGATTAGCGGAACGCTGAACCTGAAGGCGACGGGGCGAGGCGTCCAGGTGGGGGAGCGGTGAGCAGTTGGGAACGATTCGGTGATTGGATCGCGACACTAGCTGTCGCCTCGTTCACGTGGGTCTCGGGTTTGGTCGTAGCCGGCGCGCCTGCCGGTGCTCCGGCGGCCACAGTCGATGTGCCGGCCGAGAATCAACCCACCTTGGTGATGTTGTGGGCGCAGGCGGAGGATGAGCCGCCCATCGAGCAGGTGGGCGAGGAGACAGACGGAGACGTCGAAACGCTCGACGACGCGACGCCCCCCTCGGACGAGGTCGATACGACCGAGGATGTCGAGCTCCTTGACCAGGGTCCTCTCGTCGACGACGAACAGGACGTCGAGCTCCTTGACCGGGGCTCCCAGCCGGTAACCGCTCCGGAGTCCTCGTCAGTGCCCATAGTTTCAACTGTCCCTGCGACCACGGATGTCGCTCCGGTCGACTCCACCGTTCCGTTCGTACCAGAAGGATTCGGAACCGGCGACGTCCACGTCGCCACCGGGACCGCCGGATTCCCGGTCGGCCTCGAGGATTGCCATGTGGGTGCGGTCACCGGCCGCGCCTATGTCGGGATCGATTGTGGCGAGGGAAGCGGGAGTTCGTTCGTCGGGCACTCCCCGTCATTCGAAGAGTTCCCGTTTGTTCTCGAGGAGAACTTCCCGTTCGATCGAGAAAGCGTCTTTGCCGATCGCGGCGAGAGTCAGTCCGAGGATAGCGTTGTGACGTTGGTTTCTGCCGCGGGCGATACGGCCCGCAATGGCAACTCAGTTGCCCCGGAAATCCGCACATCGGGCATATCGTCGGTGGAATTCGAGCAGCGAGCGCGGGATCGCAAGCCTCGGGTCGAGACGGACAACGGTAGTTCGAAGGGGGGTAAACAGAAGCGCCGGAGCCGAAATGCCGAAGTTACGGCATCTGAGACTCAGGATGCGGCGGGGACGGTAGCCGCGGAATCCAAGCAACAGAAGAAGGACAAGGGCAAGGACCGAATCCGGCGAGGGGCAGGCGCGGCCGGCGCTGATGAGTCAACGAGTTCGCACGGTACCAAGAAAGACGGCGGGAAGAAGGGTAAGAAGAAACGGACCTCCAATTGACCGAATCAAGCTGTCGAAAGCGAACAGTGCTGCCTGGATACAAGCTGGTCGCTGACTCGCCGTCTGAATCGGCTGGTGACGATATAGAAGAACAGCTGTCTGCAGCCGACGGAGAAGCAAATTAGCTCACGAAATCGGGGATGTTGTTCCCGCCATCGTCCGACGGCTCAGCCGGGCTGGTTCCACGCGTGCCCGCGGTGACATCACCGGTCTGAATGATGCTTGCACCGTCGGGCCCAGAGACCGCGATCACGTCTCCCGAGCGAGCGAACGCAAAGCCGCCACTCGTGCTGACGTCCGCAATAACGTTGTCGCTAGCCTGCACGATCAAGTCATTGATCGACGTTTCGGGGATATCGTCAATGAATACGTTGGGGGTTGCCGGCGTGACGGTAGTGGCATCCGGCACGCGATCCGCTGGCGCATTGTCGGGTGGCGAATCGCCCGTCGGCTCGTCGGCCTGCTGCTCGAATCGGCGAACGCGCCGGCCGCCGTGATGGTCCGGATCGTTGTCCTCTCCTGAATTGTCGCGGGACGCTGAATCCGAGTCGGCGTTTCGCCGCTGGGAGTCGCCGCGAGTCTTGCCGCCGTCCGACCCGTTCTGTTGGCTACCTTCGTCGTCTGCGCTCTGCTCCTCGTTCCCGTCCCGCTTCCGGGACTTCTCTGATTTGTCAGTCGTGCCTTTATCCTCAGCATCAGCATTAGAGTCGTTCTTGCGGCCAGCTTCTTGTTCGTTCTTAGTCTCGTCCGCCAACTCCTCTGGGTTGTCCTGAGCCGCCTCATCATTGCTGCCCTGCTCGCCGTTTCGTCGCTCCCCTCTTCGCGCAGCGGAGGCGATCTCTGGTGAAACGGTCGTGAGGCCGAGGCCGGACAGGAGCCGACCTGTCCGGGAGCGTATTCCGGCTCGAGACCCAAGTACATTCGCAATCTTTGACCGAGGATTCAGCACGGTATCTTCCCTCTTGCCCGATCCTCTCGATGTCGACACCGACGACACAAGTCTCAACTATTAACCGCGTGGAGACCAGGGGGTAGGTCTGTCCCTGGCTGCAAACGAAGAGTTTGCTCTAGCCGTTTCCTTGCCGGCACCACTGAACGCAGGGCACTTGACCAGTTTATCACCACTGCCGGTTCCCCGGGTCCGGATTTCGCGCGTACGTACGCATCCGGGCGCTGGCATGATGGAATTGCTCGACTGAAACAACCTGTCGACGGGACCTTGCGTTGTTTGTCCAGGGCCGGGAGGCCTATGGAAGATGACGCGATTCTTGCCCAAGATACGCCAGGCTTGCCCTGGTTGCATCGGGTTCGTAGTCTTGCCAGTAGCGGTAAGCCAGCGACTGTGCGACGAGGGTGGCCATGAGTCTGTCGCGGGGGCGGGGCCAGATAAGGACGGAACGGGGACGAGTAGTGGTGGTTGCCCGGTGCCCGCTGTGTGGCGAAGAGCACCGGTATGACAAAGGAGAGGCCGGCGGGGAAGAGATCGAAACCCTGCGTAAGGTCGGCTACACCGATGAGTGGCTCCCGTGTCAGATGGACTTGCCTGGGAACTTCTGGCGAATTGTAATCACCGGCAGCCGACAGGGAGCGAAACATGAATCACCGCGCCGCCACCGGAGGGCCAAAGGAAAGTGAATGCACCCGAGGCCGCTGACCGGCAAGCGCTATCCAGGACGCAGCCGCTCAAATCTCGACGGTGGCCGCGGACCGAGCGACGTCAAGCGCGCATCCGGTCCGTGCTGGCGCGACGTCAGCCAGATCTGACGGTTGTCCTGGAAAACGTGCACGACCCGCATAACGTCAGTGCCATTCTCCGCTCCTGCGACGGGGTTGGCGTGCTGCGGGCACACGCCGTATACACGATGGAAGAGCCACCAGCAGGGGCGTTTGCAAGGCAGACCTCGGCCAGCGCGGCAAAGTGGGTGGAAGTCGAGCGCCACGATTCACTTGCCGAATGTTTCACGCGATTGAGAGCGGAAGGTTTCTCCATTCTGGTCACAAGCATCGGACCCGATTCTCGCCCCCTCTATGACTGGGATCTCAGGCAGCCAGTTGCGCTGGTCCTCGGCAACGAGATGCGGGGGGTCTCCACTGAGGCTCGGGACACTGCCGATGGGGCACTGCAGATCCCCATGGCTGGGATGGTAGAGAGCTTGAATGTCTCCGTCGCCTGCGCTGTCTGTCTCTATGAAGCATTTCGCCAGCGAGCCGCCGCCGGTGACTACGACTATTCGAAGATCGATTCACATCGATTGCGGACCCTGGAAGAAGACTGGCTTCGCCGCTAGCCGCGAGTCGCGTACCGGCAGCATTACTCGGAAGAATCGGTGCCGCCGCCTGACTTGCTGCCGAGAAAACGGAGCTCGAGCTGCCTGAGCGTGACCAGGGCAACGATGGTTGCGACCGTGGCAATGACAGCGACGACATAGAAACCCGCGCCAATCAGTAGCCCCAGCGCGGTCGCGACCCAGAGACCAGCGGCGGTCGTCAGTCCGATGACTTGTTTGCCAGTGGTGAGAATCACACCAGCGGCGATGAATCCGATGCCCTGGACGACCGTGGACGCAATGCGACCGGGATCCGAGACGCCTCCGGCTATGGCAACCTGCTCCGCAAGGAGGATGGCGCAGATCATGAAGAGGCACGCGCCTTCGACCACTAACATGTAGGTCCGCAAGCCCGCCGGCCGGTCGAGGCGCTCACGCTCGATCCCAAGCAGAGCGCCGACGACCATGGCTAGCGCCAGGCGCTGAATGGCTTCGAGGTTGCTGAGAGACTCCATATCACGCCAGCCCCATGCGGTAACCAAGCCAGGCGCGAATGCTCGGGGGCACGGCTAAAACTGAAGGACAATCGACTGATTTTCCCCGTCCCGGATGTACTTTGCGGTCGCTTGGTCTCCGGCCTTGAGGGTCTCAACCATCTGGTCGAGCGCGGTCATCGTCCGCACCCGTTTCCCGGCGAAGCTAGTGATGATGTCTCCAGGCTTGAGACCTCCCCGGGCAGCGACGGTCTTCGGTCGGACATTGCCGACATAGACGCCTTTTGTTCCGGCGGGGACCTTCTCCGCTTTCTCCGGATGCTTGGCCAGATACTCTTCGGCATCCGCGGCCAGAATCCCGAGCGGGGGCCGCTTCGGACCCGCGAACTTTTCCGCTAGCTTCGCGAATTTCCGCTGGTCGAATCCCAGAATGACGTCGCCATTGGCGACAGTGACTGGCACGCCTTGTTGACCGCTGATGCGAATCATCTCCATCGCCGCCTGGTAGTCCTTGGCGACGTCCTTTTCAACGAAGGGGACTTTGTTTCGGCTAAGGAACTCCTTAGCTCTATCGCACCATGGTCAGGTGTTGGTGGTGTAAACGGTGACCTGAGGAGCAGCGTCCGTCATCGATATCCTCTTTACTCCGGGGCGGCCGGTTCACGCTCGTCGATCCAATGCCGCTCCGGTCGAATCACTGGCTCCATGGTACCAGTAGCGGTCCAATCGTCCGTGCGACGCCGGTCCCTATTCCCATTCGATCGTTGCTGGTGGCTTCGAAGAGATGTCATAGACCACGCGGGTGATACCGTGCACCTCGTTCACGATGCGATTGCTGATGCGTGCCAGTACTTCATGAGGGAGTCGTGCCCAGTCGGCGGTCATCGCGTCTTCCGACGTGACCGCTCTGACTGCACATACGCGTCCGTATGTTCGGTAGTCTCCCATGACGCCAACTGTGCGAATGGGTAAGAGGACGGCGAAATATTGCCAGACCTCCATAGTGCCGCCCAAGAGGTCGACCTCTTCGCGCACCACCGCGTCAGCGCAACGCAGCAAATCGAGATCTTCCTTCGTGACCTGGCCGATGATGCGAACGGCGAGGCCCGGACCCGGGAAAGGTTGGCGTTGGACGATTTCGGCAGGCAGACCGAGAGCGCGGCCGACATCGCGAACTTCGTCCTTGAAGAGATAGCGTAATGGCTCGACGAGGGAAAACGTGAGGTCGGTGGGTAGACCGCCGACGTTGTGATGGGTCTTGATCTTGACCGCGGACTTGGTATCCGGCGCGGTGCTTTCGATGACATCCGGATAGAGCGTGCCCTGTGCCAGAAAATCGAATGGTCCGTGGAGAGCCGCCTGCGCCTCGAAGGTCCGGATGAACTCATCGCCGACGATCCTTCGTTTCTCCTCAGGGTCGACGACGCCCTCCAGACGGTTGAGAAATCGCTCGCTCGCGTCGACAAAGATGAGATTCATGCCGGAAGCGCGGGCGAAGACGTCGCGCACGAGGTCGGCTTCCCCGAGACGCAGCAGGCCGTTGTCGACGAAGACCGGGCTCAAGCGATCGCCGATTGCGCGGTGAATGAGGGCAGCCGCGACGGATGAGTCCACGCCCCCACTGAGACCGAGCAGCACCCGACCGTCTCCAACCCTCTCCCGGATCTGCCGGATGGCACTGTCGATGAAGTGCTCGGCGGTCCAGTCTGTTCGACAATTGCAGACGTCGACGAGGAAATTGCGCAACAGATCTCGGCCAAGCGGGGTGTGCACCACCTCCGGATGGAATTGGATGCCAAAACGCCGGCCGTCAGTCATACCGGCAATCGGAGCATTGTTCGTGCGGGCTATCCCAACGTAGCCGGTCGGGAGCCGCGTGACGTGATCACCGTGGCTCATCCAGACATCGAGCGAAGGGGGCAGGTTTCGGAAGAGAGGGGACTGTTGGGTCACCTCAATCGTCGCCGGGCCGTATTCACGACGAGCGGCTGGCTCAACACCTCCGTCGAGCGCGCGAGCGATCAGCTGCATGCCGTAACAGATGCCGAGTACAGGGGCGTCCACGCGCAGGACCCAGGTCGGCAGCGAGGGGGCTCCCTCGTCATAGACACTTGCCGGTCCACCGGACAGAATGATGCCCTTCGGCTGCAAGCGCGCAATCTCCTCCCAGCTCGTATCCCACGGCAGGAGGATGCTGTAGACCCCCGCTTCACGAACGCGGCGGGCAATCAGTTGGCTGTACTGACTGCCGAAATCGAGCACTACGATTGTGTCGAAGCGATGGTCGATGCTTCCCTCATCCCCGGTTCCGGTGATCGTAGGAAGTGCTGAAGCCTTCATCGACGCTCCTGACCGCTTTTCGCGGTTCTGAAACCAAACTCCGGCGGGTTAGATGTCCGGGCCTTGGTGACCGAGATAGAGATAGGTCTGATCGAACTCCCACTCCGGGATCGTCTCGATGTCGACTTCAACTCGCGGGCGAAGGGGGTCGATCTTCTTCGAGAGGTGGAGATCGACGACCGCGCGGTCGTCGAAGCCGATTGTCCGAGCAAGGGCGTCCAAGCAGATTTTCAGGCCGCCGTCGAGGTCCCTTCGGTGCGGCGTCTCAAAAAAATACACGAGGTATATGCCGAGGAGCGAACTCGCTAACGCCTGCTCGGTCACCGGCGAGAGTTGGCCACTGGTTCGCTGCGCCGCGATCAACTTGGCGACATCACGGTTGAAGGTTTTTGCCGGCGCGCTGAGGACCCTCCGCCGGCCCACGCTCACGTACTGGTTATTCACTCCAGGCGGTAGCGGCAGGAGGATCTGAAACCTAATTACCGGTCGGGCTGCAATGCGCTGCATGGAGCCTGATCTCTGTTGAGCGGGGCGCAGCCAGTCTACTGATGGCTGCGAGCTCGGGCAACCTCGCCGGTCCCCTCTCGAGCCAAGCGATTTGTGGCCGCTATGCTTGAATCATGCGATCGTTAGACCTGCCCAGCCACCTTCAATGATCGATGCCATGTTGCTGGGGACGGGCGGCATGATGCCGCTGCCTGGCCGCTGGCTCTCCAGTCTTCTCATCCGGGTCAATGGGCATCTGACTCTCTTCGATTGTGGCGAGGGGACGCAAATTGCCTGGCGAAAGTCGGGTTGGGGATTCCGGCGCCTCGCGGCAGTCTGCATATCGCATGCCCATGCGGACCACATCGCGGGACTCCCAGGACTCCTGCATGCTGTCGCTAATTCAGGTCGAACGGAGCCAATCGACATATTCGGACCGGCGGGTACTGCCGAGGTCCTGCGGGCGCTCCGCGTGATCGCCCCGGTATTGCCCTATGAGGTTCGCGTGACGGAATTGCTCGGTGGCGAACGTATTTCGCTACCTGGATCACTGATCGGTTCCTGCGAACCGGGAGATCACGCACTGCCTGTACTCGCCTATCGAGTTGATCTCAACCGTGGCAGGGCTTTCTTACCAGACCGGACACGCAAGCTCGGTGTTCCGATTGGCCTATGGAGCCAGCTGCAGGACGGCGACCCCGTGACTTGGGCGCGGGGTCATGCGATTGCTGAGGAGGTGCTCGGGCCCCCTCGTCCTGGGCTTGCCGTCGCATATGTCACGGATACTCGACCGGTACCGAGTTTGCCGCGGTTTCTGCAGAGAGTCGATCTTCTGGTCTGCGAAGGTACGTACGGCAGCGACGAAGACCTTCCCAAAGCCGTGCGCAACCGGCACATGACATTCCGCGAGGCGGCAGCGCTGGCCCGGGACGCGGACGCCAAACGCCTCTGGATCACGCACTTCAGCCCGGCATTAGAAGATCCAGACGCATTTGCGGCGAATGCCAAGAGTGTTTTTTCCCAGGCACAGATTGGGCTCGATGGGTTGAAGATCAAGCTGGCGTTTCCGGACGAGTAAGCCGTTACTCGATGTTCTGGCGTTCGCGACCTGCAAGAACTTGAGTGCGCTGGTAGGCGGCATAGACAGCCCGCGACAAGACTGTGCGCAGACCGCCTTTCTCCATCTGGTAGATCGCCTCCGCCGAGGTACCACCCGGCGAGGTCACCATATTGCGTAGCTCCGCCATGTGCTTGCCGGAGTCCCGCGCAAAGGCCACCGAACCTGAAACGGTCTGCAAGACGATTTGCTCGGCGATCCGGCGCGGGAATCCCATGTGCACGCCGGCGTCGATCAACGCCTCCATCATGAGAAAGACGTACGTCGGACCCGTTCCCGAGAGGGCCGTGGCCATGTCGACATATTTTTCCTCATCGACCCACAGTTCCTCACCGAGCGCGCCGAGCACAGCCTGCACCCGCGATCGTTGCTTGTCGGTGACGCCAGGTGTGGTACTCCAGACGCTCATCGCCTGACCGACCTGGGCCGGGGTGTTCGGCATGACCCGTGCAATCGCCTGATGTCCGAGACCATGGAGCAAGACATCGATCGGCGCCCCGGCGATTACCGAGACGACCACCTGCTCGGGTGAGAGCGACCCGGATAGCTGTCGCATTACTGCTTGCAGGACTTGTGGCTTGATCGTGAGGACGACCAGGTCCGCGCCTTGAGCGGCCCCGATATTGCTTTCTGTGGTGAGGATGCCGAATCGCTCTTCGAGCCTCTGGCGCCGATCTTCGCGGGGATGACTTGCGATTACGTGGTCCGGAGGAATCAGATCCTTCTTGAGGAGCCCGACGATCATCGATTCGGCCATCACGCCGGCGCCGACAAAGGCGATGCGCACGTCACCGAGGGGATTCGCGTAGCTGAGCGCGCCGTCCTGTCCTGTCTCGGCAATATCGGCCACGTGATTCCTCCATTGGTCGCCCTGTGCCACCATTGTACCGAGTGCTCGCAGCGGGTTCGCGCTGTCGCCGGCCATGAAATTTACGCAGAAGAAAGCGAGTTACTGTGCCCAATCGCCTGGCTGCCGAAACCAGTCCGTACCTGCTCCAGCATGCGGAGAATCCCGTCGACTGGTACCCGTGGGGAGACGAGGCCCTGACCAAAGCTCGCTTAGAGGACAAGCCAATCTTGGTCAGCGTCGGCTACTCCGCCTGCCACTGGTGCCATGTCATGGAGCACGAGTCGTTCGAGAACGAAGAGATCGCGGCGACGATGAACGACCTCTTCGTCAACATCAAGGTCGACCGGGAGGAGCGCCCGGACCTCGACTCGCTCTACATGTCCGCTGTGCAATCGATGACAGGGCACGGCGGCTGGCCGCTCAACGTGTTCCTGACACCGGATGGCACTCCCTTTTACGGCGGAACCTATTTCCCTCCTGAGGACCGCATGGGGATGCCTGGATTTCCAAAGGTCCTGGAAGCGGTCGCCAGTGCATTCAAGGAGCGACGGGAGGAGGTCGAGGAGAACGCGCAGCAGATCCGTAGCCTTCTACAGCGAGCGACGAAAGAGCTGCCAAAGCCCGATGACCTCACCCCGGAGCTCCTCGCGGAGGCATCCGAGCAGCTCGCCCACTCATTCGATGCCCGCAACGGTGGATTCGGGGGAGCACCCAAGTTTCCGCAGCCAGCCGCGATCGAATTCTTGCTGCGGCACGATAAGCGCGGCGGCCAGCGAGAAGCGATCATGGTGCAGCGGACGCTCGACCGCATGGCCAGCGGCGGTATCTATGACCAGATCGGCGGCGGCTTTCACCGCTACGCTGTCGACGCGATCTGGCTCGTACCGCACTTCGAGAAGATGCTCTATGACAACGCGCAACTCGCCTCCGTCTACCTTGCGGGGTTTCAAGCGTACGGTGACGAGCGTTACCGGCAGGTCGCCGAGGAGACACTCGACTTCGTTGCGCGCGAGCTAACCGATCCAGATGGTGGATTCTATGCCACGCTGGACGCCGATACCGCGGGACACGAAGGCCTCTTTTACACCTGGACGACCGAAGAATTGGACGAGGCGCTCGGCGAGGAAGACACCGCGATCGCCAAGCGATGGTTCAACGTCGAACCCGCCGGCAATTTCGAAGGGCGTACGGTACTGGCCACACCGCGCACGGCCGCCGATATAGCCGACCGGCTCGGGGTCAGCGAAGCGGCGCTGATGGAATCGCTCGTTCGCGTCAAGCAGCGTTTGCTGGAAGTACGGGAGCAGAGAGAACGCCCGGGTCGGGATGAGAAAGTCATAACGGCCTGGAACGGGCTCATGTTGAGAGCGTTCGCCGACGGTTCGCGAATTCTCCATCGGGACGATTTTCGCGGTGTGGCAGAAAGGAATGCCGAATTCGTTCTCGAGCACTTGCAACGAGACGGCCGCCTCCTTCGCAGTTGGAAGAACAGCGACGCTCGCATTGGTGGCTTCCTCGAGGACTACGCCTTCTTCATTGACGGTCTGCTCGCACTCTATCGGGCGACGCTTGACGTCCGCTGGCTGGATGAGGCGATGCGGCTCGCGGAGGTGATGGTGGCGGAGTTTGCCGATCCGGCTGGAGTAGGCTTCTTCGACACAAGCGCGAGCCACGAGACCCCCGTCGCGCGTCCGCGGGATCTCCACGACGGCGCAACGCCCTCCGGCAATTCAGTGGCGGCGGAGGTGCTATTACGGCTGGGAGCCCTGACCGCCAATGAGGACTATTCTGCTCGTGCCAGCGAGTTGCTGCGGACGATGGCGAGCACGATGCGCGAGCACCCACTCGCCGCTGGTCGTTATCTCAGTGCAGTCGACTTCTATCTGGGACCGGTGAAGGAAGTCGCGCTGGCAGGAGACCGCGATAGCCCGGACCTGCAAGCATTGCTGAATGCACTGTACGACGAATTTGAACCGAATGTCATCGTGGGCTATGTCGATCAGGATCGAGGCGACCTAACAGACCGGTTGCCGTTCCTTCAAGATCGACCACCTCGCGACGGACGCGCCACGGCCTACGTCTGTGAGCACTTTGCCTGCCTGCCGCCAGTGCACGATCCCGAAGGGCTGCTCCGGCAACTGAACGAGGGAACCGGGATCAGCTGGAGAGATTTCTGAGCATGCCCGATTTATTTCTCGAACTTCGAGATGAGTCGGGCGGCGGAGAGCAGACTCCAGCCCCCTTACCAGAAGACGACGCGCTCGAGCTCTTGCGCAACGCGGAGTTCAGCGCGTCGCGTCTGATTCCCTGGGGATCGAACTACTCGTTCGCGGTGGCACTCGAGGCTGCCGACGGCCGCAGTCAGCTCGCAATTTACAAACCTCGCGCAGGTGAGGCCCCGCTCTATGACTTTCCCGAGGGTACGCTCTATCTACGAGAGCTGGCGGCTTATCTCTTTAGCCGATGGGCTGGGTGGAACCTCGTTCCGCCAACTGTTATTCGTGACGGTCCGCACGGCGTCGGCAGCGTTCAACTCTACGTTCAACCGGAAGGCGATCGTCAAGACCGCCATGACTTCTGGAGCAGCCGCGACCCGGCCATTGAACGAATGGTCCTCTTCGATCACATCGCCAACAACGCGGACCGGAAGATCAGCCACTGCCTGCGAGACGCGACCGGCAAAGTGTGGGGCATTGATCACGGGCTGACGTTCAATCGCGAGCCAAAATTGCGAACTGTGCTGTGGCAATTCGTGGGCGAACCGATCTCTCCGCCATTGCGACGAGAGCTGATGGATTTGCAGGGCCGCAGCCAGGAGTTGCGCGAGACGTTAGAAGACGTGATCGATCGGAGAGAGATCGAGGCTCTCATGGAACGGATCTCCAGGTTCGCAATTCACGGGTGTTACCCGGCGCTCAACCCGAGACGGAACGTTCCGTACGGCTGGTGGTGAAGCGCGGGCTCAATGTCTGACGGCTATGGTCAACTCGGGTAGCTCGCGGCGGCCGCGTTCGTAGTCCTCGACCCGCTGGCGGAACATCCACCAGACTAACGCTGACGCGGGCGCCGAGGTGAGTACAAAGCCGGTCCAGACCCAACCCATACCGGCGTCGAACCAGCGCACGCCAATCCAGGCCAGGAGAACGGAAAGCCACATCGTCGATGCGCCGACGATGAGCGGCGTGCGCGTGTCGCCACTCCCTCGTAGGCTCCCGCTGCTGACGAACCAAATAGCCCAGAACGGCAGGGCGAAGCTGAGCGCGCGTAGCGCGCTAACACCGGACGAAATCACTTCCGGATCGGACGAGAAGATCCGCATGAGCTGCTCACTGAAGATGAACACCAGCACGCCCCCGACGCCAAGCCAGATAAGAGCCCATTGCAGTGAGATGCTCCACGCCTTTCGCGCGTCGGACGGAAGACGCGCGCCGATGCTCTGACCGACGAGGGCGGTTGCGGTGACCGAGAACGCAATTCCAGGCAGAAACGCCGTCGAAAGCGCGGTAAAGGCAATCTGCTGGGCGGCGAGAGCGGGTGTCCCGATGAGAGCCACGACCGCGAGCAGGACCATGAACGCACCGGACGACAGCATCTGCTCGACCGCCGCCGGGATACCAAGTGCGAAGAGCTGGCGCCCGGTTGTCACGTAGGGACGCCAGCCCCAGGCACCATGCAACGAGATCGCCTTATTCCCGCGGGCCATCGCAAGCAGCATGTAGGCTGCGCCGAACCCACGACCGGCCGCGGCACCGAAGGCGCTCCCGGCGACACCGAGCGCTGGGAAACCAAAGTTCCCGAATATCAGCGTGTAGGCGACCGCGATGTTGATGATGTTGGCCAGCACCGCTGCCGCGAGCGGAGTACGGCTGTCGCCTGCACCACGGAGCACGGCTCCGCAGACGAAGGAGAGGAACAGTGCAACGCTGGTGGCAGCCGTTATCTCCAAATAGGTCGTCGCAGCCTCGGCAACGTCCGGCTCGGTGCCGAAGAGCCCGATGATCGACTCTGCGGCGAGATAGACACCGATTGAAACCGGGATTGCCAGAATCAAACCCCAAACGATGGCCTGCCGTGCGAGCTGGTTCGCGCGTCGCTGATCACCGCTGCCGATGGCTTGCGAAACGAGAACTGTCGCGCCGACATTGATCGCCGACAGAATCGAGATGATGAAGAAGACGATCTCGAAACCGGTTCCCACCCCAGCAACGGCGGCGGCACCCAGCCGCGCAACCATGAAGGTGTCGACAGCGCCGACCAGCGTCTGCAGCAGGTTTTCACCGATGATCGGCGTCGCCAGCGAGAGCACTCGCCGCTGCGTCATGGGTTTCGGTGGAGCGGATGCGGGTAGGGGCGCGAATTCTGGGATGAGCTCTGGCGCCGCCGGTGCCTCGACAGCCTCGAGCGCTTCGTCGATTGTTGTATCCACTCTCCCCCCCGACGCCAGAGCAGGACCGCTCAGGCCCGACGGAGGATACCCGAGGCAAATCCGGGGCGCACGACGCTTTGCTGGATCGCAGGGCAGCCGGACAACGAGTGTGCGCGAAATGTGAAGGATATTCGGGTGCTGGTGCGGTACTCTGGGGAGCAATCAATGCTGCACGGCGGCTCGAAGAAGCGGACGCTGGAAATTCGGGGGTCGCAATGAACGGACGCGATAGCGTGAGTGGAACGCAGGGCGGGCGCTTCCAGTGGGGAAGTTTTGGTTTCTTTGCGGGTGTTCTTCTCGGTGTCCTGCTGGGATGGTTCTTCGCTGGGTTCGTGGGCGCATTCATTCGCGTCGCGATGGTAGCCCTGATTATCGTCCCCGTCGTTATTGCTTACCTGGGCTGGCGTAGATACATCGCACCGTGGCTGCGGCCACCGGCGGAGCGCCACTACGTTGGTCCTGCTAACGCGATTGAGACCCGTGCCGTCGTGCGTGGCGGGGTGCCGGATCCGCGGACGCGGTGATCCTGGGATCGCGTGATCTCCTGATCGTCGGCGAGCTCGCCACAGTTACATTCCTCATCGGACTCTTAATTGGCTTCGTGGGTGCTGGCGGCGCCGGGGTTGCAGTCGCGATCTTGACGACGGGGTTTGGCCTGCCGGCTCACACGGCGATCGGCACCGCAATCGCGGCCATGTTTTTCGTCACCGTCTCAGGAGCCATTTCGCACCTGCGAGAGGGAAACGTCGCGCAGCGCCTTGGTCTCGTTGTCGGGATTGCAGGCGCAGTCGGTGCGGTTCTCGGGGCGGACACGAGCCAGGCGATTGACGATCGGACGCTGGCAATGGCCGCTGGGCTCGCCCTCTGGGGTCTTGCAGCTCTGATGTGGGTGAGAACGCGATTGACCGGCTCTGTCCCCGTGACACGTGAGCTGGTGTGGCAGGGAGAATCCCTCAGATCCCACCGCGAGTGGCTCGCTGGAATTGGACTCGGCGCCACGGGAGGGGCCGCAGCCGCTTTTCTCGGCGTCGGCATGGCCCCGTTCATACAACTTGGACTCTTCACGGTGCATCACCTGCCGTTGCGGCAGACCGTCGGCACAACGATGCTGGTGCTGGTATTCATTAGCGCCTCGGGGGGCGCCGCATTGGCCCGCCACGGCGATGTCTCGCTGCCGCATCTCTTGGGGCTGACCATTGGTCTGGCGTCGGGGGCATACATCGGTGCGCGCTTCACCCGACGAGCGCCGCGACGAGTCCTACGCTCGGCGGTCGTCGCCATCCCGTTCATTGCCGGGGCAATGCTGCTGTTCCTCTGACCGGCTCCTCGAGCTCCTACAGTCAGGCGCTCGTTCCTGCCACCTGAACCTTCAGGCCCTTGCCGGTGCGCACGTGGGCGACGGCTTCCGGGAACTGATCGAGCGTGTAGGTATCCGACACCATCCGCTCGGTGTCGATCGCTCCAGAGTTGAGGATGTCGATGGCGGGACCATACGAGTTGAGGACAGCCATCGTCCCCAGGATCGAGATCTCTTCGTTATAGATCTTGAACGCGTCGTAGCTGGCCTTTTCTCCCGGCGGGCAGACGCCGAAGAGGAGAAGTTTTCCGCGCCGCTTGACCGCGTCGATTGCCGCTTCGGCCACCTTCGTCACACCGGTCGCTTCTATGACGTTGTCGAACCCCCGCGGAGCGATGGACCTAAGATCTTCGAGATTTGTCGCCACGTATTCAAAGCCGAAATCGCTCTTTGCCCTCTCGAGCCGACTGGGATTGATGTCGATCAGTGCGACGAGGCTTGCCCCGTTGTAGCGGGCGACTTGGGCGTTCAGCAGCCCCATCGGTCCCGCGCCGTAGATGAGATAGGTCTCTCCCGTCTGCGGTTGCAAGCGGTGGAAGCCGCGTACCACGCAGGAGACCGGCTCGATCAGTGCGGCGGCCTTCATCGACATGTTCTCGGGGATGGGATACACGACTCGCTCGGGAACGGCGACGTATTCCGCGAACCCACCAGCGTGATGGCCCACGCCGACCGCGTTCCAGCGCTCGCAGAGGTTTCCCATGCCGCGTTGACAGAAGTAGCACGCACCGCAGTTCAGCGTGGGATCAACTCCGACGCGATCGCCGACGGAAATATCCTTGACGGTCTCGCCGACTGCCGTCACTTCACCGCCGAACTCGTGGCCGATGATGATCGGATAGACCGTCGGCGGAAACTCGCCGTCGATGATGTGGATATCGGTGCCGCAGATTCCGCAGGCGCCAACCCGGAGGACAACCTCATCAGGTCCCGGTTCTGGTTCTTCGACATCAACGACCCGAACCTTGCCAGGCTCGTCGACCATGACCGCTTTCATCGCAGACCTCCGGTGCTTACTTGTAGCAATCGACTTTGGGCTTGATAGGCCATGACTGACCAGTGACTTCGGGGAGGATAAGCTCCTCCGGCGGTCGCAGCTATTTCACGGCCCCCATGGAGAGGCCGCGCACCAGTTGACGCTGCGCCAGCCAGCCAAGCAAGACGATCGGGAACACAGCCATAGTGCACGAGGCGGCCAACTTCGCCCAGAACAATCCCTCCGACGTCACAAAGCGAACCATGAACATCGGCACGGTCGACTCTTTTGGCGCCAGGTTATAGGCAAGGAAGAACTCGTTCCAGGCAAAAATGATCGAGATAAAAATCGTCGCTACCAAGCCAGGTGCGACCATAGGCAGAACGATCTGGAGCATTTCACGCGGCAGACCGGCGCCATCGACTCGGGCCGCGTCGAGCACGTCGCGCGGTACTTCCTCGAAGAATGAGCGTAGCATCCAGATGGCGATCGGCAAGTTCATCGCCGTGTAGAGAAGGATCAGTCCGGGCAACGTTCCGAGCAGGTTCAGGCCCCGGCCGCCGAGCTGGGGATCGCCAGTGGGGCTGAAGATCACGTAGAGCGGCACGATGACCCCGGCCACGGGTAGGAACCGTGTGGAGATGAAGAAAAACAGGATGTCTTTCCATTTCTTGGGCCGATAGAGCGCCAGGGCGTACGCGCAGGGAATGGCAAGGAGCATCACGAAGAAGGTCGAGATCAGTGAGGTCATAATCGAGTTGCGGAAGAACGGCAGGAAGTTGATGCCAAAGACGGCTTCATAATTTTCGAACGTCGGCCAGAAGACGAGCTTCGGCGGAAGCTCGACCGCAGCATTCTCGGTCTTGAACCCGGTCAGGAACATGTAGAGTACTGGGAAAAAGACGATCAGCCCGACGATCCAGGCGGTGATTGCCCAGAGCGGCGACGCCGTCTCCTTTGAGAATCCGCGGCCGGTGCCCAATCTATTGAGCCACCTAGTGCGCTGCGTTGAGAGTGTTGCCATGGTTACGCCTCGCGTCGTTCGAGCATGCGGTCCAGCAGGCGTACGAGGAACGTAATGGCCACGATCGAGATCAAGACGACGATGACGCCGAGGGCCGCGCCGCGGCCGATGTCGAACGACTCACGAGCTTTCTCGTAGACGAGATAGGGGAGTGTAGTTGTCGCATCACCGGGACCACCGCCGGTCATCATGAAGATGGGATCGATCTCCTGGACGATGAAGACGGTGCCCAGCAGACCGCCGAGTTGCATGAATCGCCAGAGCTGCGGGAGCGTGATATCCAAAAACTCTTGCTTGGCGGTCGCGCCGTCGACACGGGCAGCCTCCCGCACCTCCTCGGAGATCGACTGCATCCCCGCAAGCAGAATCAACATCATGAACGGAGCCCAGCGCCAAACAATGACCGCAATTACCGAGAGCATGGGAAATTCGTCAAGCCAACTGGGTCCGGGGTTCCCCGGCAACACCGTGTTGACCGTCCAGTCGACGACGCCGTAATTCGGGTTGAGTAATTGGTTTTTCCATGTCAGCGCCGCCGCCGCGGGCATGATCAGGAATGGCGTGATCAGCATCGTCCGTACAATCCCCCGCCCGGGAAAGCGGTGATTGACCAGCTCGGCGTAGAGCAGTCCAAGTGCTAAAGACGCGAGCACAGAACCAACGACGAAGACGACCGTATTGGTAATGGCTTCCAGGAAGGCGGGGTCTCGCGTGACCAAGAAAATGTAGTTATCAAACCCGACAAATGCGCGGCGCTCCGGCCGGTTGAGATTCCAGCGTTGAAGGCTGTACCAAATGGTGAGCAGGAATGGTGCTTGGGTTACCAGGATTGCGAATATGAGCGCCGGCATGACTAGCAGCCGGCCGATCTCGTGATCGCCCAAACCCCGCTTGGCGGCTGGCGCTGCGCGGAGCAATGTTCGCCTGCGTGTCGGCGTTTCCGCAATCGCCATGGGGTTTCTGCTCCGTCGCACTGGAAACTAGGATCAGCCGTCGATCCGCATCTGCCTCGATCGGTGGTTGGGACGGGGGGTTGGAGTGACGACTCCAACCCCCTCGATCGCTACACGGTCGGGGAACTCTCCGCGGCCGTCACCTCGATGTCGAATATCGCCGGTTATTCCTGGTAACCGGCGTCGATTGCGACCTGGTTGGCTAGTTCGTTGGCCTCCTCGATCGCGGCGTCAATTTCGATGTCGCCAACCAGGGCCGAGGCAAATATCTGTGTGACGTCGTTGCCCAGCTCCTGGAACTCCGGGATGCGGACAAATTGACCGCCGGTGTACGGCACCGGCTCCTCCGTCGGCTCGTTCGGGTTCGCCTCATTGATGGAGTTGAGGACGATCTCTGCGAAGTCAGCGGCACGCTCCTGGTACGATGGATTCTCGTACACGGAAGCGCGGGCGCCCGTCGGCGCGCGCCCCCAGCCGCCATCCATCGCGACAATGGTATCGACATAGGTGGTGGAGGTGGCCCACATCATGAAGGCGAGCGCGGCGTCCTTGGCGTCCGAGTTCGCCGCCATCGCGAAGTTCCAGCTCCACAGCCAATTGCCAGTGGGGAGCTTCTTCGAAGGACCGTAGGCGAACCCAACCTGCTCGAAGTCCGGGTTGATTGCCGGATCGGTGATGAGCTCTGCAGCTGAGGTGGCGTCGTACCACTGCGCGCACTGACCCTGGATGAGCAGCGTCTCGTTCTCGGTGAAGCCGTTGCCACTGGCACCTTCAGGTCCGTAGTTCTGGAGCAGCTCGATGTAGAAGCGGATCGCCTCTGCCGAGTCAGGGTCATTGAGCTGCGCAACCCAGTTCTCGTCGTACCAGCGACCGCCGAAGGCATTGATCACTGTGCCCAACGGTGCGCCCATTTCGCCCCAGCCGGGCAGACCTCGCAGACAGACGCCGGAGACTTCGCCCGGTTTGTTGAGGGCCGCGGCGAACTCTGCAATCTGGTCCCAGGTCGGTCGCTCCGGCATTTCGAGCCCGGCCTCCTCAAAGAGGTCTTTCCGATAGAAGGTCATTGCGCTCTCGCCGTAGAACGGTAGCGCGTAGAGCCCACCATCGTAGCTGAGCCCGGCCTTCATGCTCTCGAAGACATCGTCGAGGTTGTAAGTCGGATCGGCCGATGCCTCCTCGCCAACTTCCTCCAGCCAACCTTGCTCGGCCCACAATGGGACTTCGAATGGACCGATAGTGAAGACATCGAATTGCCCGGACTGCGTGGTCACGTCCTGCGTAATGGTCTGCCTGATCTCGTTCTCCGGGAGGACGGTCAGGTTGACAACGATGTTCGGGTAAGCCTCGTTGAAGGCGCCGGACTCGACCACCTCCTGGAGCGCGACCATCTGCGGGTTGGCCACCATCGCGACGTCAATAGTCCCGGATATTTCCGTGTTTGGCGCCGCTACCGGCGTTTGTGCGAGCGAGCCCATCGAGAGCGGGAACATCGTGGTGACGATGACAGCCAGCATGATGTAAACGGAGACGAGTCTCCTGCGCATTGTAATTCCCTCCTTAAGAGGATCGCGGTGCTGCCGGATGCATCCTTGAGGTCTGTTAGCCTGCGGTCCTGGGTTGCCAGCCCTGCGGGCGAAGCTGAACTCCCGAGTCTTGATCGCAATCGCGGACGCAAATCCAACTCGCCTCTGAACTGAAGTGGGCGGGATCGTATCGACCAGTGCCACTCATGTCAAATTCCGGGGACATGCTCCTGACCAACGGCGGTGATCCGGACTTGTGCCGTGCACCTAATACCGCTAGGCTAGGCTGTATCCCGCCCCGACTGGTTTGACAGTACGAGACTGCCGGAATGCGCGCGGCATGCACGACTTCCCGAATCTGGATCGAGGGCCGACGGCAGGATGAATTGGCGGCAGAGCCGGCAGGAGGATGTCGCCCGCGGGGCTTTGATCCTCCTCATTTCCGTGGGAATCGCTGCGCTGATCGTCGGAGCCCGGCTGGGAAGCCAGCGATTCGCCGCTCCGCCGCCCTCGCCAACACCCGTCCCTACCACGACTCCGCTGCCCACGCCGACCGCGACTCCAGCGCCGCCCACGCCGACGCCCCGACCCGAGCCTCCGACACCGACTCCCGCTCCCGTGGCCGTCGCCGGCGTTGACGAGCTGTACGCTCAGGATGGTCGAAACATCGTCTGCATCGATCCTGGTCACGGGGGCGAAGACCTGGGTAATGTGCGCCTCGAAAACGGGCGCATCACGCTGCAAGAGAAAGACATCGTTCTCGAGCACTCGCTCATGCTAGCGGAGCGGCTGCGCGCCAAGGGGTTCGAGGTCAAGCTGACGCGGGAAACCGATACCGAGGTCAACCCGTCCAACGAGGACGTCAACGGAGATGGGGAAGTGGCGCCGGAGGGAGGACCCGCACGAACAGATCAACTCGACGACCTGCAAGCGCGAGTCAATATTTGTAATCTCGCGGCCGCGGACCTGCTGGTGTCAGTCCATTACAACGGTGCCGAAAACGAGTTCCTCTCGGGCTATGAAGTGTGGTTCAACGACGACCGCCAGTTCAGTGGTCGCTCAGAGGCGTTTGCGACGTTCATGCACGAGGCACTCGCGGAGGCTTACGCCGCCGCTGGGTATGCCGCGGTCGATCGGGGTATCGGGATCGAGGACCACGTGCTGACCGGGCCCGAACGCCCCGGTGAGCTAATCCCGAGCGAGATGCCGGGTGCGGTGATCGAAGGTCTGTTCCTTTCGAACGATGAGGACGCGGCCTTCATCCAGTCCGAAAACGCCGACGAGACGCTGGTCCGAGCGTATGAGCAAGCCATCACTCGTTACTTCAGCGTATATCCTGGATGAATAACTTGCCGGAGACGGCAGGGTCGGTGGTGTGCGTGGCGCGTGACCGGTATGAACGACTGGCGTAAGGACAACTTTCCCAGACCGCAGGCACGTCTGCCGCTCGACGCGGAGGAGTGGTGGCGCGAGGACCTCAGCTCCAGGGCGTCGGGTCTGGATCGCAACGCTCAGCCCAACCGTGCGGGAGCCGGAACCAAGGGAAAGAAGAGCGCCGGATCAACCTCAAGGCGCTCCGGATCCAGGACCGGTAGTTCGCGTCCAGTCCCGCGCATGCCGAAGTCCCGTCCTGAAACACAGGTCCGATCGAAAGGAATTACCCTCGCCGGCACGCTGTTGATCGTGGGGCTGACCGTCCTTGCTTTCGCGGGTGGCAGGCTCTTCGGTCGTGTCGAGGAGCCTGCCACTGGCACCCAGGTAGAAACGGCAGCGCAGACCATGCCTGAGCCCGAGTTGGCTCCGGAAGCTCCCGTGCTGGAGCCAGTGGAGGAGACGCCGGTGGCGCTCCCTGCCACGTTCGCCCGGGCGCCCATCGTTTGCGTCGACCCTGGGCATGGTGGAGAAGACCGCGGTTTCTCTCGATTCTTTGAGAATGACATTCCGGCGATGGAAGAGGCAATACTCGTGCTCGAGCAGGCATGGGATCTCGAGGCGCGGCTGCAACAACGTGGTTACAAGGTCGTCATGACCAGGGAGACAGACACAGCGGTTAATGTTGACGGGAGGGACGTGAACGGCGACGGTCGGACCGCGGCCCATGACCCGCCACGGTCGAACCGCAACAAGAATCTGGATGAACTCCAGGCTCGGATCAACGTCTGTAATGCTGCGAACGCTGATCTTCTCGTCTCAATGCATGTCAACGGCTATTCGACTGGTGGGCCGCACGGGTTCGAAACCTGGTTCACCCGTGAGCGCCAGTTCGGCGACAAAAATGCCGTCTTTGCCACCCTGGCGTATGCGCATCTAAAGGAGCAGTTGGCAAAAATCGGCTACGTCCTGCCGGCCGAGGAAGAGCGAGGCGTGCTGCCCGACACAACAGCGGATGTGCAAATGGAGCACTCGCTCTTCCGGCATTTCGTCATGACCGGGCCCGAAGTACCGGGCGTCGTCAAGGCGAGCAAAATGCCCGGCGCAATTGTCGAGGCGCTCTTCGTCTCAAACGATGGAGATGCCGCGGTACTGTCGATTCCTGAAGGACGGAATGCGATCGTTACCGCATACGAGAACGCGATCGTCGAATATTTTGAACGCTACCCACCGGAGGCCCGTTGATCGGGGAATGGGCTGGAACAAACGAGTGAATGAACCTGGCGAGCCTGTTCCACACGGACCAGAAGCCGGTTCGACCCGGAGGGCACCGCCGCCCTTAAGCCGGCGCGCCCTAGTTGCGGGAGCGATGCCGGTCGCGGCGGCGGCGATCGGGGCCGCCGGCGCCCTCGCTGTTCAGTATTCGCGGACAGTGAATTCGCCTGGTCGGGAATCAGTTGACGTTGCGCCGACTGTGGCGGTGCCGGCAAAGATGGACAGATCGCCGGTGACACCGAGTGCGGCTCGAGCGACTCCGACCGGGTCGGCCACTCCCGCGACAACTGGCGAGCGACCTGAACCCGCGCGGGAACTACAAAACATTGGTGTCCCCGAGGGAATGACCCTGGCGGCATCCCCGCGGCTTCCGCTCGCCAGTGTCGGACCAGAAGATCCGTGGCGACTGCTCACGGGGCGAATCGCCAATTGGTCGGAGATTGGGTCAGCAGTATCCCTGCCTGTGAACCCCGTCGGGCTTGCCTCGGCTGTAGCCGGTGCGAAGCGACCTGAGCTCATCGTTGGGACCTATGAAGAATTGGCAACGGCGTTGTCCCGCGACCCTGGTGCCGTGGCGCTGGTCCCGACCGAAATGATCGACTTCCGAGTGCAGTCGCTCGCGGTCGGGGAAGACGACCCCCTACGGCGGGCGCTAGGAGGCCGAGCGCCGGTGCGGATCGGCATCGTCGGCGACATCGTGCCTGGCCGCAACGTCCATCTGCACATGGTCGAATACGGCGATTTCACGCGCCCGTTTCACAGAGTCTCTTCGCTGCTGCGGTCGTTCGATGTCACCGTTGCGAACCTGGAGGGCAATCTCTCCGACACACTGCCGCAGCCTGCCGACCCGCACTCAGTTTCGTTTGTCTCCAGCCCGGCAATGCTCGAGGGTTTCGCGCTGGCAGGGATCGATGCCGTCACGCTCGCGAATAATCACTCGACGTGGAACGACGAAGGCTGGGGGGTGCAGGGGCTGCTCGACACGATTGCGGCGCTCGGGACCCATGGTGTTCCATATTTCGGGGCCGGAGCTGATCTTGCCACGGCCCGGGCGCCGTGGATCGTCGAAGCGGGTGGGACCCGTTTCGCATTCCTCGGTATTGACGGGGTCACCGCGAACTACGAAGCCGAGCCGGGTGTGGAGAATGGCGTGCTCGACGTCGACGTCGGAGCGACGAGTGATGGCCCGGGAACTAATCCATATCTCCTCGCGCAGATCGTGGAAGACATTGGCGCCGCGACCGCTGTCGCTGACGTGGTCATACCGTACTTCCACCTTGGCGCGGAATATGTCGCCGTCGTGCCGCCGTGGGCGGTGCAGGCGGCACATGCGGCGATCGACGCCGGCGCGGCGATGGTGCTGACCAATCACCCACACCTGATCCAGGGCATGGAGATCTACAGCGGAAAGCCAATCGTCTACTCGCTAGGGAACTTCATTCTCGATCAAATGTGGGCCGCCGAGGTGCGGTCCGGCTACGCCCTAGAGATCGTCCTCCGGGACACCACGATCGCCGGGCTGCGATTTCACGGCGTCGAGATCGAGGATTTCCATCAGCCGCGCCCGATGTCGTCGGGCGAGCAGGCCGCGCTGATGGACCGCTTCTGGGCCGCAACCGATCGTCTCGCGGGGCGGGAAGGAAGCGCGGCTCAATCCTGAACCCACGGAGGGCCGTCGGCGCGCTGAGCCTGAACCTCGCGTAAGGCTTCTCGCGCGGCGGAAACCGCCGCGCGACTGCACTCGAGTCGTTCCTGTGCTCGGCGCGAGCGAGCTTCATCCCGCGCGAGGGAGGCCATAGCGTCTGCAAGACGCTTTTCCGCCTTGCGTTCGCTCCTGAGCAACTCCTGTTCCGCTGCAGCTCCGGCTGTGAGGAGTTTCTCCGCAAGGATTTGCGCGTCCAAGACCTGATCGCGGGCCGCCATGCGCTTCTCCCGATTCCTGGGCAGTATGTGTCCCTGTTCGGCGCTGGGTATCGGCCGGAGTGTGAGCCGCTAGACTCTCCCGCATGATACCCTCACCGCCCGGATCAGAACGTTCGGACTGGCGAATGGCATGACGGCAGAAGCCATGCGGCCGATCGGCGCCGCGATCGACATCGGGTCGAACTCGATCAAGATGACGATTGCGCGTGCAAGCGACGACGGCGGGATCGAGCAGCTCGATTGGGCATCGGAAGTCGTTCGCCTCGGAGAGGGGCTAGATCGCACCGGGCTCCTCGATGAGCAGCGCGTCGAGACTGCCATCGAGACGCTTGGGCGATTTGTTGCACAGGCGCGGGAGCACGGCGCCACGCGCATCGTTGGTGTGGCGACCGAGGCCACGCGAGCCGCGGCAAACGGCGCGACGTTTCTCGATCGCGTGCGAGCAGAGGCCGGCATAGACGTTCGCGTCATCGATGGTCAAGAGGAAGCCGCTCTGACATTCAGGGGGCTGCAGGCAGGCACCGATCTGACCGGTTCGGTCGTGGTTGCTGACATCGGCGGCGGAAGTACGGAACTGATTTCAGCGCGCGACGGCGTAATGCAGATGGTCAAATCGCTCCCATTGGGCTCAGGCCGGCTGACAGACCGATTGGTGGTTGCGGACCCGCCGCGACCAGATGAAATCGACGCCTGCGAACGAGAGGCAGGCGCAGTCATTCAAACGTTGCCACCGCTTGGACTACCCTCCGGCGAGACAGACCGGCTGATCGTGGTGGGCGGAACGGGCGAATATATGGCCCGACTCCTCGCCGACGTCCGGTGCATCGACCTCAAGGCCGTCCGCATCGTGCTTGCGAAGTTGGCCACACTATCAGCCGCTGAGCTCGCGGACGAGATCGACATTCCAGAGGCGCGGGCCCGAGTGCTTCCGGCGGGGGTTGCGGTGGTGGCCGCGATCGCATCCAGCCTGCACCCGAATCGGATCGAAATTTCGCGCAGCGGGGTCCGAACCGGTCTGCTTCTCGAGGCACTTTATGACAGCGCCGCCGTAAAAGTGGACGAGCCAGCGGCGATAGCCGAGTCGGCCGAGGTCCCGACTTACGACGACCGCCGCCAACCGAATGCGGAGTCGAACACGGTCGACGAGAGTTTCAGGGAAACGATGCGGGCGCTCATCGCCGAGCGTTGGCGTGTCGTCTGGAAGGCGATCCCGGTCGCCCTCGAAGGTACGGATATCGAGGGGGTACACGACGTTCGTGTCGCGTCGCGCCGACTAAGGGCAGCAATGGATGTTGCTCAACCTGCATTTCCCGGGAAGTGGTACAAGCCGCTGCATCGGACCGCGAAGGAGATCACCAGCGCGCTGGGTGAGGTTCGTGATCGGGATGTGTTGCTGGAAGCGCTGCGGGGCGACCGCAGCGTCGCAACCGTAGTTGAGCACCCTGGGATCGACCGGCTCATTGACCGCGTCGAAGGGGAGCGAGCCCTGGCCCGCGCGGAGATGGAGCGCTTTCTCCGCCAGCTACTGGACGGTCCGTTGCGGTCTGAACTGGAGCGCCGATTCTGGATGACCGGGGCGCCGGCGAGCGAGCCAACCGCACCCGAGGGCGGCACCCAGTGAGCCGAGCATGGCCGGTTCATGATGTCGACCCGGACGCATCCGTCATCGATAACGCGCGGCGTGTCCTGGCCGTCCGGGTCGCCGAGTTCTATTCCTTCGAGCCCATCGTCCCGTACCCCGAACTCTCCGCGGCGCTCCATGACTTACGGATCTCTGCCAAGCGACTTCGCTACACGCTGGAGTTGTTTCGCCCGCAATTCGGGAAGGCGGGCGAGCGGCAGATCGAGAGGGTCAAAGCGATCCAGGAGGAACTCGGTACTCTGCACGACCATGACGTGCGTATCGACCTGATCGGCGACGAGCTCTCGCAGCTCATGGTCGAGCAAAGCCGGATGACCCAGTCGGAAATCGCAGATGCCTCGTCGGAAGAGCTTGCCGCGATCGCGACCGCCGCACTGCGAGCGCCGCCTGACGATCCCCGGCGCGGACTGATCGCCCTCTTGGGACGCGAACACACTGGCCGACGAGCGGCATACACCCGGTTCCGCGAGTTGTGGGACATGTATGCGCGCGATGGCATGCGCCGGGATTTGGTTGCCTTGTCGGTTACACCGCTGCCGAAGCAGCTTGAAAACTCCGATGCGGATTCACTGATATGAGCCAGCAGGAGACAATTGCCGACATCCATCAAGCGGTCTCTGCCGCAGTCAGCAGGCTGCGGCCGGTAATCGTCGCGGCACTCCAGAAACTGGTGAGCATCCCAAGTCAAACCGGCCATGAAGGTTTGGCGCAGGAGACGGTTGCGCAATTAATGCGCGGCCACGGCCTCGAGGTCGACGTCTGGGAGCCGGACGTCAGTCTGCTGAGGGAACATGCAGAGTCGGTGACGCTCGATGGCGGTTTTGCCGGGCGGCCCAATGTTGTCGGCGTCTACCGAGGAAAGGGAAGCGGACGATCCCTGATTCTAAATGGGCATATCGACACGGTCGAAGTCGGCGATCTCGCGGCGTGGAGCTACGCACCACTTAGTGGAGAGGTCGTCGATGGGCGCCTCTATGGGCGGGGCGCCTGCGACATGAAGGGTGGCATCGTCGCCAATCTGTTCGCCGTACGGGCACTGCAGCTAGCGGGGTTCGCTCCCGCCGGCGACGTCATTGTCGAGAGCACGGTCTCGGAGGAGGATGGCGGCGCCGGCGCCCTGGCCGCCGTCTTGCGGGGCTACGTTGCTGACGGCGCGATCATCTCTGAGCCGACCAACCTCGCCATCGTAACGGCGCAGGGCGGAGCGCTGATGTTCCGGCTTCAGGTGCCGGGACTCTCAGCGCATGCCTGTGTCCGCGATGAAGGGGTCAGCGCCGTCGAGAAGTTCGCCTATCTCCATCAAGGTTTGCTCACATTCGAGGACCGCCGGAACGTCGAGATTACGCATCCGTTGTACGCTGGAAAGCGGATCAAGGCTCCGATAAACATCGGCGTCGTTCGAGGCGGCTCCTGGGCGTCTTCTGTGCCTGAATTCTTTGTCGCGGAGGGCCGCGCTGGACTCGTCCCTGGCGAAGCCCTGTCGGCGTTCAAGACAGAGTTTGCGGCTGAGATCGA
>DASUQU010000075.1:0-11328 GCA_036280495.1 Thermomicrobiales bacterium
GTCCGATGACCGAGCCTATCCGCATGTCGGGATCGACGTCGCGCAGGCGGTCGCCCGGGGGGAGGCTCGCCGCGGGCTCCTCGTGTGCGGCACTGGCATCGGCATGGCGATCAGCGCGAACAAGGTGCCTGGAATTCGCGCGACAGTCGCCCACGACTCGTATTCAGTCGAGCGCTCAGTCCTCTCCAACGATTGCCAGGTGCTCACCCTGGGCGCGCGCGTCATCGGTCTAGAGCTAGCTAAGCGACTCGTCGACGAGTGGCTCGACTACGAGTTCGACCAGAGTTCGCCCTCGGCCGCCAAAGTAGCGGTAATTGCCGAGTTTGAGGAGCGGGTCAGCGGCGACGTCGGCGACGCAAGCAGCTGAAATCTGTTAATGCCTTTCAACCGGCGCGGAGAGCGTGGTCGATCCAAGCACTAGTGATGGCATGGCGGCACTCAGTGAGATAGAGGGAAGCCACGATGGCGACATCGGTATCAATGCAAGCGACGCCGATGCGGGAACAAATCAGGCGCTCGAGGCGGCTGACCAGATGGCACTGGTCGACCACCCCGCGGTCGGCATCGCCCTCGACCCCAGCCACGCCACCTACGCCGGGGAAGACGTGGCACAGATCGCGCGCACGCTGGGTGATCTGGTCAAGCATGTCCACCTGCGCGACGCGATTGGGCAAGACATCCTGGTCGTGCCGGGGGACGGCACGGTCGACTTCACGGCCCTAGCATCTGCGCTGGGTGAGATCGGCTACGGGCGCGCGGCGATCATCGAGCTTGAGTACGAGGACGCCACAGCGGCAGAGGTTCGCCCCGATCTTGCGCGAGCTAAAGAGCTGCTGGCCAAGGACTTTGCGGTTGCCTAGGAAGGCAAAGATGCCACCCAGGAGGGAAGTGGGATGAATCCGATCGGGGTCAACGCGTGGGTCTGGGTTTCCCCGCCAACGAACGAGTCGATCGCCGAGCTCGCGCCCAGGGTCAAGGCGATGGGGTTCGATCTGTTCGAGCTCGGCCTGGAAAACCCCGGTGACTGGGATCCGGAGCAAATGGCTGAAATCCTCGCGGCAAATGACCTGAGTGCCGCGGTCTGTGCTGCCATGGGTCCAGGGCGCGATCTGACCGACCCAGATGCCGTCAATTCGACACGGGATTATCTAAGCGCCTGTATTGATGCCGTCGCAGCGCTTGGTGGGAAGGTCGTTGCTGGTCCCATATACACCCCGGTCGGCAAGACCTGGCAGATGAACGCCGCCGAACGCGCGGCCACAGTCGATCGGCTGGTTGAGGGATTGCGACCGCTGGTCGACTACGCGGGCGAGCGCGGGGTGCGACTCGGCATCGAGCCGCTCAACCGCTTCGAGACGAGCTTTCTCAACACTGCGGAGCAAGTAATGGAGGTCGTCGACCGGCTCGACTCCCCAGCGGCCGGTGTGATGCTCGATACCTTCCATATGAACATCGAGGAGAAGGATCAGGCGGCAGCCGTCCGCCTCGTGGGCGACAAGCTCGTGCATTTCCATGCTTGCGGCAACGATCGGGGTGCTCCCGGCAGCGATCATATCGCCTGGGACGCAATCGGCGCCGCCCTGCGTGAGACGGGCTATGGTGGTGCAGTCGTCATCGAGTCGTTCACGCCCGACAACCAAACGATCGCCCGCGCCGCCGCTATCTGGCGCCCTTTGGCCGAGACCCAGGACGCGTTGGCAGAAGAGGGCCTGGCGTTTTTGCGCCAGACCTTTGCCTGACCGCGCCATAGGGACTGCTTGTGGTGCGGCTGCTACGGGAATGTGGCAGGAGCAGAGAAACCGATCTATAGATCGAATCAGGCCGCGCCTGAGCGACAGGTTCACATTCGGGCCCTAACCAGCTGGCAACGCAGGGCAGGGTGCTCAGGGCGAGTCGAATGGC
The DNA here is from genome assembly GCA_036280495.1 of Thermomicrobiales bacterium. Taxonomy (GTDB): domain Bacteria; phylum Chloroflexota; class Chloroflexia; order Thermomicrobiales; family UBA6265; genus JACCXM01. The sequence goes on from DASUQU010000075.1 coordinate 1,903, forward strand.
GCGCCAGCCGGCTACTCGGTGGCACTGAAACCACGCGTCTTTGACATCGGGAGCCTAGACGGGCGAGGCAGGCCCTACGGGGAAGCTGAATTGGTTGGTCATCGAGCAGCGCACCGGCACGCGGTAGGGCGAACCATCCTTCGGTATGATCGGGCGGATTGATACCGCCCCGGCACGAGTCGTGGGTACGGGCTGGCACGCGGCGTGGTTGTCTGGCAGCGATGAGTTCGATCCGTGTTCGGCATGGGCCGAACCGGTAAGACGTATCCGGAGGTAGGAGAGGGTGCGCACATGAAAATCGGGGTCTTCACGGTCCTGTTCAGCCAGCGGCCGTTCGAGGAGGCGTTGGACTACATAAAGGCCGCGGGGTGCGAGGCAGTAGAGATCGGGGTCGGGGGATATCCGGGACCGGCGCACGCGAACGCCGCAGCGCTGCTCGAGGACGACACGGCGCGGCAGCGGTTCCAGGATGCGGTCACCTCCCGCGGGCTGGAGATCAGCGCGCTCTCCTGCCACGGCAATCCGCTCCACCCGCGCCGCGAGATCGCCGACGAGCACGATCGCGACTACCGCAATGCGGTGCAGCTTGCCCAGAAGCTCGGCATCCCAACCGTGATCACCTTCTCCGGCTGCCCTGGCGGTGGACCGGAGGCCATGGAGCCAAACTGGGTGACCTGCCCTTGGCCGCCGAACTTCACCGAGTCGCTCGAGTGGCAGTGGAACGAGCGAGCCAGACCCTACTGGTCTGAAGCGGCGGCCTATGCCAGGGACCGTGGCGTACGGGTCGCCATCGAGCTCCACCCGGGATTTATCGCCTACCACACCGATTCCTTCAACCGGCTGCGCGACATCGGTGGCGAGACGCTCGGCGTCAACTTCGATCCTTCGCACCTATTCTGGCAGGGGATGGATCCGCTGGTCTGCGTCCGCGCCCTCGGCGATGCCATCTTCCACGTTCACGCCAAGGACACATGGCTCGACAGCCAGAACATCGCCGTCAACGGCGTTCTCGACACGAAGCCGTACACCGACGAGCTCCACCGCTCCTGGTACTTCCGCACGGTCGGCTTCGGCCACGGCCAGGAGTTCTGGCGCTCCTTGATCAGCGAGCTCCGCCTCGCCGGCTACGACGGTGTCATCTCCATCGAGCACGAGGATTCCCTCATGAGCGTCAACGAAGGCTTCACCAGCGCCGTCGCGTTTCTCAAAGACGTCGTCATCCGCGAACCCGCCGCCCAGGCGTGGTGGACTTAGGGCGGAGTCGGAAAGTCAGTAGGTCGGTGAGTCGGTAAAGAGGACCGTGAGTTGAGTTGTGAAGTCCGCTCCGGATCCGGGCTGGATCTTGGCTGAGCAACGATAGCCGTTGGCGCGCGGATACCGGGACCTGATCACGTGGCAAAAAGCGATGGTTTTGGTTAGAGAGACGTACCAACTGACCAGAAGCTGGCCGGCTGACGAGCGGTTCGGATTGACATTGCAAGCGCGTCGTGCTGCGGTCTCAGTTCCGGCCAGTATTACCGAAGGCGCTGGTCGCACCGGCGCCCGGCACCTCCGCAATCATCTTTCGATTGCCCATCGCTCGCTCTGTGAGCTGGAGACTCACGTCCTGGTTGCCCGCGATCTCGGCTTAGTGGAAACTCCCGAAACCGACGCGCTGCTAGAGCGCAGCGAAGAGGTCGGAAGAATCATTCGTGGCCTGCTGAAAAGTCTTCCTAATGACTGAAGACCTGAGACCATTCCGTACTTACCGACTAACCGACTTTCCGACTTACCGACTCATCGACTCGTGACCGATGGGAGCACACCATGACCGAAATCGGCATCGGCCTCGTAGGCTACAAGTTCATGGGCCGGGCGCATTCGAACGCGTACCGGCAAGTCGCCCACTTCTTCGACGTCGATCCCCGACCGCGGATGGTGGCCATCTGCGGCCGCGACGAGTCCGGCGTCAAGGAGGCGGCCGAAAAGCTGGGGTGGGAGGGGTACGAGACCGACTACCACGCGCTCGTCCAGCGGCCGGACATCCAACTCATCGACGTCTCGACCCCGGGCGATACCCACAAGGACGTCGTGCTGGCCGCCCTTGCCGCGGGCAAGCACGTCATCTGCGAAAAACCGCTGGCGAACAACCTCGCCGAGGCGCGCGAGATGCTTGACGCGGCCCGCAAGTCCGGCGCCATCGCGGTCGTCAACTACAACTACCGGAAGGTGCCCGCGATCCAGTTCGCGAAGAAACTCATCGACGACGGAGCCATCGGCGAGGTGCGGCACTGGCGAGCGGTCTATCTCCAGGACTGGATCACCGACCCCAGCTTCCCGCTCGTTTGGCGCTTGCAGAAGCCGCTCGCCGGTTCAGGCGCCCTCGGCGACATCGCGGCCCACATCACTGATCTCGGTCTCTACCTCATCGGGCCGATCTCCGAAGTCGTCGGCACCATGTCGACCTTCATCAAGGAGCGCCCGGTGGCCACCGACTCCGGCGGTGGCGCGGGTTTGCTGGCCGCGTCCGGCACCGAGATGGGTGAGGTCACCGTCGACGACGCGACCACCTTCCTGGCTCGCTTCGAGAACGGGGCCAGCGGCACGTTCGAGGCGACGCGGCTCGCGCCGGGGCGGCGCAACTACAACAGCTTCGAGGTTAACGGATCGAAAGGGTCGATATCCTTCAACCTCGAACGCATGAACGAGCTGCAGATCTTTTTCGAGGACGACCCGGCGGGCTTGCAGGGGTTCCGCACGATCAATGTCACCGAAGGGGTGCACCCCTACACCGCCCACTGGTGGCCGGCTGGACACATCATCGGCTACGAGCACACCTTTATCCACGCCATCCACGACCTGTTGGAAGGGATCGGTAAGGGCGTCAATCCCGGCCCGACCTTTGAGGAGGGATTCGCGGTCCAGGCCGTGCTCGACGCCGTCGAGCGGAGCGTCGAGACTCACGACTGGGCGTCGCCGGAGAAGGCGTAGACCGGGTCAACCCATCGGTCTGTTGCGGGACGATCTCGAGCCATGCTAGAGCGACTGCCACCACTCGTGTCATCCTGAGGTACGAAGGATCTCGTTGGATAGCGCACGGACTCACGCCGTGAACGAGATTCTTCGCTGCCGCCCGGAATGACACACTATTTCGTACGACGCTTTAGCCCGTGCGGTGTGGACGGCGTGCCAGAGCGCTATTCACGCGCTCCATTTCTTCGGGCGTCAGTAGACTCAGCGCGCCGTACGGATCGGGGACGGCGGCGAACCCGATCCGCGCCTCGTCGCCGTCCGCGAGCGCCTCGCGCACACGGGCCAGATGGGCCGCGCGCAGCACCGACTGCTCCAGCGCGGACCAATCCGGTTCTCCCGGCGTTCCTTGATCGCCCAGCGCAGCGCGGGCCGCCGGGAGCAGCCGCGCCAGCTGCGCGGTGTCGGGAGGATCGGCCGTGGCGGCCGCCCGTAGTGCCTCGGCCAGGGAGATGCGATCGACGACCCCCCGTACCGCCGTCCAATCGAGCACATCGGAAAACGGCGCGCCCGCCGATTCGAACTCTGCCAGCGCGGCGACGACTTCGCGATCCGGTCCCTCGCGCAAGGCTCGCTCGAGACGACTCACCGCCGCCTCCCGCGTCCCGGCGCGCTCGATGCGACGGCTCTCGACACCCGTCAAGAGCCACTCCGCGTCCGGTGGAGAGCTCTCCCACAAGCGGCGCAACGCGAGGCCGTCCCGTCGGCGCAGCGCCGCCCGGACGTCCTCCGCCCAACCAAGTCGGCTCCGCGCCAGATCGATCCGCTGACGAGCCGCGGGCGGCAGCGATCCCTCTTCCCGCCAGACCTCAGGATCGACCGCGGCGACAATCGCCGCGTCGTCATCGCTCGCCAGCGCGCGTTCGACTCCTGCCCAGGCGCGCGCTCGTTCCACAGCTCGGGTCTGTGCCGGTTCGAGCCGGCCGAGACAATCGAGCTCACCCGAGCAGGCCAGACTGGCTAGACCGTGATAGTCGCCACGGCTGAGCGCCTCGCGCAGGGCGATCCGCGCCGTGATCCGCCGCCGTGCCGCGCGAACGGCCGTCCGTGCCTCGGGCGACGGCGCGACACCCGCGCGCTCCGCCTCGGTGACAGCCGCCACCAGCCCATCGTCGTCCCGGCGGCGGAGGGCCCGCTCGATCGCCGCGGTCGCGTCACGCGACACCAGGAGATGGACGGCCGCGGCGTAGATCGCGGTCTCGGGTACGGTGCGCGAGGTCTCCCAGAGTGCCAGCGCCTTGGCCGTATCGCGCGCGGTAATGGCGGCCGCCAGCTCTCGCGCCGCGCTCCGCCGCTCTTCCCGTTCGGAGAGGGTCGTGGTGGACGAGTCATCGGGAAAGCGCTCGTCTCGTTCAATCCGATCGGATCCTGGAAAGGCGTTGTCCCACGTGCCGTCCGTTACGCCGGACACAGGTGCTGGCTGGTCGTGCGCCGGCGGCATCTCGAGCGGCGCCCAATCGCGGCGCCCGCGGCCTGAGCGCGGTCTGCCGCTTGCTGCCGCTCTGCGGGAGAACCCCATGCCCTCCAGTCGCTCTGCGATTTCGGCGAGCGGCGGTGTCTCATCTGGCGAGAAGCGAACCGCGCGACGAACGACTTCGAGCAGCGGGTCGAGCGCTTCGCCCTCTGTCTGACCGGGCAAGGCGTCGAAAGCGGCAAAGAGTGCGGAGCGCGCCGGGCGTCTCAGATCATTCCGAGACCAGAGGAGCGCGGCGCCATCCTGATCCGCTCGATCCCCCCACCGTTCCCGCAGTTCGGGATGCCGCGCCAGAATGCGTAGCGACGCCCAGATAATCAGGGCGGGAAACCGGTCCCGACGGGCAGGGTCCAACGCAGCGCCGTGAGGGTGGGCGTACGCGGGGTTGCTCGCCATCGCCGCCGGGGCGCCCCTGAACGACGGCCACGTCGCGGTGTCGAGATCGACCAGCGCCATCGAGCCATCGGGTCGCACGATCAGGTTGTCCGGCGCCAGATCCCCGTGAACGAAGCCCGTTTCCTCTAGCGTCGACGCCGTCGACAGCCAGACGTCAGCGAGGAGTGCCAGCGGTTCGCCCCGTTCCTCGCGACACAGGCGGTCGACCGTCTGCAGCAGCGTCCGTCCCGGGACACGCTCCATGGCCACCAGCGGAGCCGTCATCTGGCGGAGATCCGGTCCCGCGAGAGCCACTCCTTCGGCGATCCACTGGATGTCACGCGGGAGGACGCCGCCGGCGGCTCGCAGCGACTCCAGCCGCGGATCGCCGCGGAGCGCGTCGTAGCGCTCGGAGAGCGTGCGGTCGCGTAGCGCGTCCGGCCGCAGGAAGCAGCGCAGAACGAGGATGCGTCCGGTTGGGGTCCGCAGTTCGTAGATAACGGCGTCGCGGCCGACCACGCGCACTGGCCGGCCGGCATCGTTCACGCGGACCAGGCCGCCGCCGAGGCGCCGCACCGCTGGAACGGAACGTGCAGGCTGCATCATGGCCGCGTCGAGATCGGAGACGATGGGCATCGGCAAATCCTGGGTCTGAAACGGGGTGATCGGCGGCCGGCGAGTGCGTTGGGCGACGCGGGAGTGGTACAGTCAGTACGGACACTCGCCCCGGAGGGATTTCCGGCCGACACTGGAGGGAGGGCCGGCGGGCCCCACACCACCGCGGGTCTCCAGCGCCCCCGAGTGTACATGCCCGACCCGGTAACTGAGGTCAGCCTTGCAACGACGACGCGCTCCTGAAACCGTGGAGAGGTCCATGCCGGATATTCCTCCGGCTGGCGTGATCACCCCGGTCCGCCCCGACGTGACCGGCGACTTTCGGTCGGACCGGAACCCGGGCCCCACTGTCGGCTCCGGCGAGCGGGCACAGCTGGCTGATCATCTTGAGGAGATGGCCGGCACCTTGCAAACCGTCGACGAGCGCGCCGCCGACCGCATGCGCGGTCTGGCGCGAGCAGTCGCCACCGACGAAGGCCGCCAGCGTTGGGCCGAAGTCGATCTGCGGCGCGTCTTCAACACCGAGCGCCTTGCCTACGCGCTGGCGCTGGAGCGCGAGGGAGGCTACGCCCATTCGACGATCGCTGGCGCCGATCGCCTGCGCAACATTCTCGTCCTGGTGCCGATTCTGCTGACCTGGTTCGCCCTCGCCGAGGCGTCTCGCGCCTACGACCGGTATCTGGCTGTCAGCCCGGACGAAGTTCGTCAGCCGTTCCTCCTCCTCTGGGAACGCGGCTTCGGCGGTCAGGCTAGCGCCTTCGCGCCGAGTTTCTCCACAGTCGCGCTCATCGACGCGGTGCTGATCGCCATAATCATCGGCTTGACCCTCTACTCACACGGGCGGCGCGAAGCGCGCGAGGAGAAAATCGACCAGACCGCCGAGCGGTTCCAGTCCGACATCGACAACGTCATCGCCGAAGCATCGGTGGTCCTTGCCGTCGATCGCGGCAGCCGGCCCGCGTTGCTGGCCCGTGGTATCGAGCGCCTTGTCGACCGCTTCGAGCAGAACTCGCAGGAACTGCTGACGCGAATCCGGGTCGAGCACGACCGTCTGGAGCAGCTTGCCACCCGCAGGGAGCGCGAGTTCGCCGACTTCGGCGTCTTCGCCTCCGGCATGCGGGCCGGAGCGGAGGAGACGCATCGCCTGCTCGTCGAGCTGCGTCAGGTCTCCTCCGGCCTGTCGACCGCCCTCGAAGACCTGACGTCTGAAGTCCGCTCGTCGGTCGACCAGGGCCGCACCTTGCTCAAGGCCGTCCAGGGGCTCGAGCAGCTCACGGTCGCCAATCTGCAGAGCGATCAGACGTTGACACGGCAGATCGCCTCGGCGGCCGAGGCGCTCGTCGAGGCCGCGGACAAGGGGATTGCCGGCGCCGATTCGGCCGCCCAGGCCTCGCGCGTCGCCACCGAAGCCGTGCGTGGCATCGGCGCCATTGCCCAGGAGCTGGCATCGAGCCAGACGCGCGTCGAGCAGGCGGTCGCCGCCGAAGCCGAAGCGAACAACCGGCTGGCCGAAGCCATGCGCGGCAATGCCGGCGGTATCTCCGCCAGCGCCCGCACCCTCGGCGAGATCGAAGATGGCCTGAGCGGGCTGCGCGACGACCTGGGTCGCCTCGCCGCCAGCACCGCCGGCCAGGCGCAGACATTGAGCAGCTTGCTCGAGGAGCAAGCATCGATCGCCACCGGTCTCTCGCAGGTGGCGCGCGATATCTCCACGATCTCCATGCGCACCGCGCAGCGCCAGGATGAGGTTTCACAAAACGTGGGGACGCTGATCGAGCGACTCGAACGCGTCATCCACACCCTCGGCCGCACCGCGGGCGTCGACGTCGAGGAGTCCCCGCCAGGACGCCTCGATCCGGAGCGGCTCTGGCCGCGCCGGCGCTCCTAGGCGGATGATTCGCCGGTTCTGGTTCACCATCGTGGCGGCTGACTCTAGGGGCGACGCCTACGTCGCCCGCTCCATGCCGTCGCGCGCCCACTTCTCGTGAAACGCCGGCGTAGTAACCAGGGCGGTCAGCGCGACATGATCGCGCTTGGCGGCTGGATCTTCGCCGACCTCCTGCTTGGGCTGGCAATGCTCTTCTTCACGGCGAACACCGTCGGCTCCCCGGCCCCGACCCCCACCCCGCTACCGACGCCGAACCTGCTCGCCACCTCCCGCGCCACCATCGCCTCGCTCTCCACCGCCCAGGCCCTCGCTGCCGAGGATCTGGCCGCCCTCGACGCGATCGCCACCGCCCAGGCAATCTCCGCCGCCCGCACCGCCGAAGCCCTCAGCGAGGCGGTTTTGTCGCGGGAAGACGAACTCGCGACCGCCGAGGCGCGGGATCGGGCGCAGGCGACCGAGGCCGCGCGCTCGGAATCGGAGCTCGCCACGGCCGAGGCGCGGGCCACCGAGAACGCTCTCCTCAACCAGCAAGCGACCGCGACCGCCGCGGCCCAGGCCACACTCGCCGCCATGAGCGCGGAAGAGCGCGCCACCGAAGAGGCGCAGGCCACGATTGACGCGCTCGCCGCCGAGGCCACCCTCTCCGCCTATGCTACCGAGCAAGCCTCCAGCGACCAGAGTCTCGAAGAGCTGGCGCGAGAGGCGGCGCAGGCCGCCGCCCTGGCCACCGAGGCCGCCCGTTCCGCCCAGGCCACCATCGATGCCCTGGCGACGCGCGAGGCGGCCCAGGCCACCGAAGCCGCGAACGTGGCCGCCATTGCCACCGAGAACGCTGCCAGTGGCGCCAACGAGCTCGCGACTGCGCAGGCTGAGGCGGCGGCACGAGCCACGGAGGTCGCGGCACTGCAGGCACAACAGGTCAACGCCCAGGTGACCGCCACGGCGCTGGCGGTGGTGGCCGCCAACTCTGTGCTCGATCCCAACCGGCAGACGATCACCATCCAGACCGACCTCGGGGGGATGCTCGCCAACGACGAGGATGCGCTCGAGGACGCCCGCAACGAGCTGAACACCCAGCTCTCGCGCTTCCCGGTTGGCTGCCGGGCCGGGTTCGCCCTCATCAGCGGCAAGGCGCCGGCGATCGAGGAGGGGGTGGAGCTTGCGCGCCGCGTCGAGGGGCTCCTGCGCGACGTGCGTCCGGAGGTCTTCACCGAGTCGACAGGCGTCGAGCTGTTTGCCCTGCCGAACACCGATCCATTCGGGGAAGCGTCGATCGACATCTTCTTCTATTCCGGTTGTCAACCGATCGGCTAGAGATGTCCATCCAGCCCCGCCGGTGCTACGATGCATCCGTCCCGCTCCCGCCGCCCGTTTTGGCAAAGAGCGTCGGGGACTGGTCGGACATCGCCCCTTGACGCCTTTGCTATCATTTGGGAAGTATTAGGCGTCCCGGACGGGACGGGAGGAACGCCGCGTGGCGAATGCACAAGAAATCACCGACGCGACCTTCGAGGCGGAGGTCGTCCAATCAGACAAACCGGTCCTCGTCGATTTTTGGGCGCCCTGGTGTGCTCCCTGCCGGACGGTCGGCGCCGTCCTCGACCAGCTCAGCGGCGAGCGTGACGACCTGAAGATCGTCAAGATCAACATCGACGATAACCAGGATCAAGCCCTCAAGCACGGCGTCCTGGTGCTGCCCACTGTCGTCCTCTACAAGGACGGCGAAGCAGTCGGCAAACTCCAGGGCGGGGTGCCCCCGACGGCGATCGCCCGCCTGCTCCAGGAGCACCTGCCTGCCACAGCGCCTGCCGCGGCCGAAGCGGAGCCCGCACTCGCGGCTGACGACTCCAAGTCCTAGAACGACGGGTCCTGTGCCGACGCGCGTCTAGGGCGTCTCTGCAAACCCACCTGATTGTCCATGGTCGACTGGGTGCCTCCGGGGCCGGGTCTCGGCAGCAACGAGGGGCTACGTGGTTAGGGAACGTGAACCCGAGCGGCCGGTCGTCAACGTCATGGGTGAGCGAGTCGCGCTCGGACCCCTCCAACGGGACCTGCTGCCTGCCTA
>DASUQU010000076.1:0-2092 GCA_036280495.1 Thermomicrobiales bacterium
TGACGACTTTGAACACCGGGCTTCCTGGCACACCCATGTCCACAATCACGCTCCGCTGACCCACAGCCACGACTACAGCCGGGAGGATGAGGAGCGCGACCACGCCAAGGAGGCCCACATTCACGACCACACATCACCAACCGAATCACCGGCATAGCGTGACATGGGCGCCCGCCCTTGGCCGGCAAGGGGCGGAGCAAGGAGGCGAGCATGGCCGAGTACGAACGATCTCGATTGGTGCAGGCGTCGCCTGATGAGGTGTTCGGGTTCGTGTCGGACGCGAGCAACCTGGCGACGATTTTGCCGACCGTGGACACAGTAGAGCCGCAAGCAGAGGATCGTGTCGCGGTCCACGGAAAGGTCCGGGGCAAGAGCTACGAGGACGACGGCTGGTTCCGGGTCGATGAGGCGCGGCGCCGCATAGAGTGGGGCGCCGACGAGGGTACATACTCGGGATGGCTGACCGTGTCCGGAGAGGACGGTGGAACGCAGGTGGTGGCGCACCTCTCGTTCGCCCCCTACGTCACGGAGTCAGGGCGCCCCATCAGCGGGGAGCCGACCGACGAGCCTGACCCGATCGAGCAGAGCCTGGAGGCCGCGCTTGACTCGCTCCGCAACCTGATGGAAGGCCGCGGCGGCAAAGAAGAGCCGGCGGCCGCGGGCTGATCTGACATGCCCTGAATGCTCGCTCGCAGGCGACGCCAGGAAACACAAGGAAGAAGCCAAGGAGTCAACCATGAACCAAGCGGTGGCGAAGCGCCGATCGGAGCAGGTGACAGGGGTCTCGAACGTCGCCTACGACCTGATGGCGGTGTTGACCAACAAATTGGAGGGGGTCGCCGCCATGGAGGAGTACAAGCTCGACGCCGACACGGCTAATGATCCTGAGGTGCGGGCGGCCTTCGAGCGGATCGAGCAGCGGGAGCGGCAGAGCATCGAGGAGTTGCGCGGGCTATTGCTCACGCATCTGCAGCGAATCCAACGCTCCTGAGTTACGCCACGCAGACACAAAGCAGAACCGTGGTCCCAAGCCTGACATTGGCCCTCGTCGGCGACGTGATGCTCGGTCGGGTGGTCAACCGAATGATCGCCGAGCATGGGTCGGCCTATCCCTGGGGCGATGTGCTTCCCGCCGTGGGGGGCGCCGACCGATTCCTCATCAACTTGGAGTGCGCTCTTACCGACCACACCGAACGGTGGAGCGACGGCGGCCACAAGCCGTTCTACTTTCGAGCCAACCCGCGCGTGGTCGAGACGCTGCAGGTCGCTGGGGTGGATTTCGCCTCGCTGGCCAACAACCACGCAGCCGACTTTGGGATGACCGGGCTGCTGGACACGGTCCGCCACCTGGAAGTGGGCGGCATCGCCCATGCCGGCGCCGGCACTGACCTCGCAGCCGCGCAGGCACCGACGTTCTTGACCGCTGCCGAGTGGCGCATCGGCATCGTCGCATTTGCTGACCACCCCGCCGTTTGGGCCGCGGGGCCCACCTCACCGGGCATCAATTACACGCCTGTCTCGCTCGCTTCCGACCACTTCAAAGCCATCGAACACGCTTTGGCCATGGCTCGCCAGCAGGCCGATCTGGTCATCTTCTCAATCCACTGGGGGCCAAATATGCTGGCCCGACCGATCCCGGCGTTTCGTGCCTTCGCCCACCGCGTGATCGAAGCCGGAGCAGACATCTTCTGGGGGCACAGCGCACACGTCGTCCAGGGTGTTGAGGTCTGGCATGGCAAGCCGATCCTCTACGACACGGGAGACTTCGTCGATGATTACGCCGTCGATCCCGAGCTGCGCAACGACCTATCGGGGCTGTTCCTGCTTCGCGCCCGGCCACCGGCAATTACGCGGATTGACGTCATCCCGGTGGCGATCAGCCGCTGCCAAGTAAATCGGGCGCGAGGGACCGAGCGCGATTGGTTCGTCGAACGGTTCACCGGCCTTTGTGCCGAAAGAGGCACCGCGGTGCTTGCGACCGACGAAGCGCTGATGGTCCCCGTTGGTGCCGCGCCCGCGCGAGGAGCAGAAGCGAGCACGTAACGCTGTTGCTCTGAGCGTTAGCGACGCCCCCTGATTTACCATGACTCTG
>DASUQU010000077.1:0-2554 GCA_036280495.1 Thermomicrobiales bacterium
GTGCCGCCGATCATGCTGAAGACGGCGTCAAATCCGGGCGGGCTGCCGCTCGAAGTGTTCGACGGATTCCGGGCCGCTCTGTCGGCGAATCGCGCGCAATTTTTCATCGACGTCCCGGCCGGACCGTTCTATGGGTTCAACCGCCGCGGCGCAAACGTCTCGCAGGGGCTCATCGACAACTGGTGGCGCCAAGGCATGATGGGCGGCGCGAAGGCGCAGTATGAATGCATCAAGGCCTTCTCGGAAACAGACTTCACCGAGGACCTGAAAGGTATCGATGTGCCGGTGCTGATCATGCACGGCGAAGACGACCAGGTTGTTCCGATCGATGACTCGGCCAGGCTTGCGATCAAGCTGGTGAAGAACGGCACGCTGAAGACCTACCCGGGCTTGTCACACGGAATGGCAACGACGCATCCCGAGCTGATCAACGCCGATCTGCTCGCGTTCTTTCGCAGCTGAGGACGCGTCGGGTGCGGGTTTCTCCCCGGCTTGGCCCGCATGTGCTCCGAATAGGATCTGTTCAGCCGGTTGCGGAAACGTCCAGTGCGGCCTGCGCAGCCACAAAGTATTGAATTGTAATCAGATAGACCGTCCGATGAAGGTCGATCCTCGCAACTTGCTGATTGGCGTGGCTCGCCGCGCTGGACGATTTCCGCAACTGGTTGATCCGAGAAGCGGCGTAACTGACAAGTCTTCGCCACTATTTCGCCTCGCGACGCCGATCTGGTCATCCGGGAGCGGCGAGAAACCGGTTCGAATCCCAACCTCCTGGGTGTTCGGGACGATTTCCGCAACTGGCTCATCCGTGCGGCGTGACCTATCGGCTGCGATCGCTCACGAGCCGGTTGGCCGCTTGAGGGTGACTCGTTCCAGTTTCCGCTTCACCAAACTCCCCACGTCGGTCACAAATTTTGCGAGTAGCGGCGACAGGTTGTCTTTTCTCCAGACGAGAGCCAATGGCAACGACAGCTTGAGGTCGGCGACTTTCAAGATCGCCACGCCGTCCGGACATCGCCAGCGGGCCGGTTCTATGACGAAACCCACGCCCATGCCTTGAGCGACGAGTGTCAAGATCGTCGCTTCGTTCAACGCTTCCTGAACGATCCGAGGTGATTTCAGGCCGCCACGGAAGCATTCGTACATCAAGCGGTCGTAGAATGCCGCGCTCTCGCGCCTCGGAAACCAGATGAAACGCGCGTCCGTCATGTCGCGCAGTCGGAGGTTCTTGATCTTAGCGAGCGGATGGGCGGCAGGAGCCGCCAATACGAGGCTGTGCAGCGCGACCGGCAATTGATCCAGCTCCCGACATGGTTTCGGCGCGTTCAACATGAACCCGGCATCCAAGCGGCCCGATCGAACGGCCTCAAGCTGGTGCAGACTCGGCAGAGGGTTCAGCTGCAGTTCCGCGTCGGGATAGCGATCTCGGAAGAGACGGAAGGAGTCGGGGACCACGCCCCGCCATGAGGTGTTCTCGGTGAACCCGACCCGCAGCGTGCCTGATTGCCCGCGCGCCACACGCTGCGCGCGCTCCGTCGCCTCGTGCACCTGGTGAAGAATTCGACGCGCCTCCTCGAGAAACAACTTGCCCGCCGCACTGATCTTCACGCCGCGACTAAGGCGATCGAAGAGCTCGAAACCGATCTCCCGTTCCAGATCCTGAATCTGTCGCGACAGCGCCGGTTGAGCCACCCGCAGGCGTAGCGCGGCGCGGCCGAAGTGTTCCTCTTCTCCAACCGCTACGAAGTAGCGAAGATGACGCAGCTCCATTCCGATACCTTATCGCGATTGGTCTGATAGGAACAATATCTTGGACGTCTGAAATGACATTTGCCAAAGTTGGGGCTCGGAAAGGATGGTGACCATGACTGCAGTTGGAAAGATGCTGAGCGCGGCTGCTATCGCGAGTATGGCGGCTTCCGCGAATGCCCAGACGCCGGCCGTCAGGAATGTCGTGCTGGTGCACGGCGCGTTTGCCGACGGTTCCGGCTGGCGCGGCGTGTACGACGAGCTGACCCGCCGCGGCTACCAGGTGACCATCGTGCAGAACCCGCTCACGTCGCTCGCTGACGACGTCGCCGCGACCAGGCGTGCCCTCGATCGGCAGGACGGCCCCGCGGTGCTCGTCGGCCACTCTTGGGGCGGAACAGTAATCACCGAAGCGGGCGTCCACCAAAACGTAGCTGCGCTGGTTTTTGTCTCCGCTCTCTCTCCCGACGCAGGAGAGACGACGGGGCAACAGTATGCGGGCTTTGCCCCCACGCCGGAGTTTGTCATCGAGACACACGAGAGTGGCTTTGGCTACTTGAGCCCGGCCAAATTCAAGGCTGGCTTCGCCCACGATGTCAGCGACGCGGAGGCGGCGTTCCTGCGCGACTCGCAGGTGCCGATCAACATGTCGGCCTTCGAGAGCAGGCTGACGAATGCCGCCTGGCGGACCAGGCCGAGCTGGGCGGTGATTGCCACCGAGGACAAGGCGTTCGATCAGGCGATGCTGCTCCACATGGCGAAGCGGATCGGCGCACGGATCACCACGGTACGGGCCAGCCACGCG
>DASUQU010000078.1:0-3160 GCA_036280495.1 Thermomicrobiales bacterium
GCCGAAGCCGACCCCGACGCGAATGGCGGGTAGCGTGATCATGCGGAAGATCTGCCAGTGAGAGGCGCCCAGCGTGCGCGCCGCCTGCTCCTGCTCGGTGCCGATCTCGCGCAGCACCGGGATCACCTCACGCGCAACAAAGGGGATGGTGATGAAGAGTGTCGCCAGGACCATCCCCGGTAGGGCGAAGATGACGCGGAGGCCGTGATCCGCCAACCAGCCACCGAACTCACCGCGACGGCCATAGACGATGATCAGCGCCAGCCCGACGACGACTGGGGAGACACCGAGCGGCAGATCGAGCAACGCCGTGAGAACCTGCTTGCCGCGAAATTCGTGGCGGACGACGAGCATCGCGAACAGGACACCAAAGATCGTGTTCAAAGGCACGGCAATGAGGGCGATGATCAGCGTCAATTTTAGGGCGTGCAGGAAGGCGGGGCGGGTCAAGGCTTCCAGGACGGGCGCCACGCCTCCCGAGAACGTCTCCAAGAGCATGACCGCCACCGGTCCGACAATGAGCAGACCCAGGTAGACGAGACAGAGCGTCCGCAGACCGAGCTTAGCGGTCATGCTTGCGGCTCCAACGCTCGATGCCGGAAATGATCAGGAGCACCGCGAGCGAGATCGTCAACAGCACGACCGCGAGCGCCGCGGCGGCCGTGACGTTGTCGTTCTCCACCTGGCTGTAGATACGAACGGCGGCGACCTCAGTCTCGAAGGGAATGTTTCCGGAGATGAGCACCACCGATCCGAACTCTCCGATGGCACGGGCGAAGCCGAGCCCGACGCCGGCCAGGATGGCGGGCAGCAAGTTTGGCAGCACGATCAGACGGAAGGTCGTCCAATGGCTTGCCCCGAGAGCCGTTGCGGCCTGCTCCATCTCGTGGTCGAGCTCGTCCAGAACCGGCTGCACCGCCCGCACCACGAACGGCAGGGTGACGAAGAGCAACGCCAGGAGCACCGCGACCTGCGTATAGGCGACATTGATCCCAAGCGGACTGCGCGATCCGTAAAGGGCAATCAAGGTCAGACCGGCCACGATCGTGGGCAGCGCGAAGGGAAGATCGATCAGGGCGTTGACCGCGTCCTTGCCCCGGAACTCATCGCGCACCAGGACCCAGGCGATGATGGTACCCATCACGGCGTTGATCGCGGCTACAACGAAGGAGCCGAGCAGGCTGAGGCGGAGCGCCGCCAGGGCTTGGGGGGAGGTCACCGCACTCCAAAACGCGTCCCAGCCTCCGGCAAACGAGCGAAAAACGACCGCGGCCAGCGGGATGAGCACGATCACGCTCATATAGGTGATGGTCACCCCGAGCGCGAGAGGCGTTCCTAGCGACCGGGTTCCCGCCTTCCGGGTCGAGGTGGTTGGTGCGGCCGGCGCCGCACCAACCGGAAAGGTTGTCGAACTCACTGCTGCAAGATCTGGGCGACGACGCCGTTGTTCGGGTCGAAGAACTTGGTCGTGACCTCGTCCCAGCCGCCATGGTCGGCGATGGTGAACAGACCCGGCGGAGTCGGGTAGTCGAACTCGGCCAGGATGTCGGGGACGATCGGCCGGTAGCCCTTCTCGCCGAAGACCCGCTGCGCCTCGGGGGTACGGATGAAGGCGATGAACTCGGCCGCCTTCTCCGGGTTGGCCGATTCGGTGACCGCGGCGACCGGGTTCTCGATGAGGATCGTCTGGTCGGGCACGATGTATTCGAGCTCTTCGCCCTTCTGCTGAGCGGTGATCACTTCGTTTTCGTACCCGAGGAGGACATCACCCTTGCCGCCGGCGAAGGTGGCCAGGGATTCACGCGCGCTCTTGTCAAGGACCGGGACATGGGCGAAGAGCTGGCGCAAGTACTCTGTGGCCTCCTCCTCGCTCTTGCCCTGCTCGATCTGAGCGCCGTAGGCAGCCATGATGTTCCAGCGGGCGCCGCCGGAAGTCAGCGGGTTGGGGGTGATGACCTCGACCCCTTCCTCGAGAAGGCTGTCCCAATTGGTAATGCCCTTCGGATTGCCGGGGCGCGTGATGAAGACGACAACCGAGTCGGTCACCATGCCCTTGTATTCGTCGGCGTTCCAGTCCTCGGCGACGAGGCCGATCGGAATGAGGCGGGTGATGTCCGGTTCCAGAGAGAGGGCAAGCACATCCGCGGGGAGGCCACCCTCGACGGCACGGCTTTGCTCGGTCGAACCAGCGAAGGACGTCTCGAACTGGATCCCCGTACCCTCGGGCGTGGCCTGGAAGAGGGGGATGATCTCCTCATAGGCTTCACGCGGGGTGGAGTAGGCGACGAGGGTCAGCGTCACCTGATCCTGGGCCAGGGCCGGGCGGGAGAAGGATGAGGCGAGCGCGGGAGCCGCTGCGGTGGCGGCGAGGCCGAGCAGCGCCTGACGGCGAGTGAACCGGGACTGGAGGAGTCGATCGTGCGACGGCATGAAACCCTTCCTTCGTAACAACGCGCCCCACCGGCGGCGCGATGTCTGGTAAATCCGTAATGTCTACCTGTTGTGTAGACAAAGAGGACAATACAGGACGATCGCCGATTTGGCAAGCCCTCTGCTGAAGGCGGTTTAGCTCAAGCGTCGATAGGGGGACCGATCCCCGGGCCATGACCCCTCATCCCCGACGCCACCCGCTATGCGGGTACCCAGCCCCTCGGAGCGGGGAGAAGGGAGCCGTTCCCCCTCTCCCGTCGGAGCCAGGAGAGGGGGGTAGGGGGATGAGGGCCGTTTGCGATTGGGGGTGAGGGCTTATGTTGGAGACCTACGCAGGACCTACGGGAGCAGAACCTACCGGACCAACGGTGACAGCACGAGCCCGGCCAGACCGGCAATGAGGACGAGCAGCGGCTCCGGCACTTTGAATCGCCAGAGCAGGCCAAGGCTCGCTAGGGCGATGGCGGCCGTGGGGACGTCGACGATCGCGCGCTGCCCGAGGACGACAACGGCTCCGGCGATGGCGCCGCTGGCCGCAGCCGTCGCGCCATCCGAGAAGGCACGCAGCTGCGCATTGTTGCGGTGCCGGACGAACCAGGGGGCGGGAATGACAGTCAGCACCCAGACCGGCAGGAAGATACCGATCGCGGCTAAGGTTGCTCCCGAAAATCCGGCGACGAGAAAGCCAATGAAGGCGACGGTAATGACGACCGGTCCCGGAGTGATCATG
>DASUQU010000079.1:0-11952 GCA_036280495.1 Thermomicrobiales bacterium
GCGCGCAAGTCCGCGTCGGCCCCGGCTGCGCTGTACCGCACGATCGTCGCGCCTGCGGCGAAGTGCTCGATCGCACGTGAGCCGGCATCGTCCGCATTGACGACCACGACACCCGAGTTCATAGCCACACGCTCGAGCAGGGCGGCCTTTGCACGTCGATAGTTTTCGATCGTCCCGTGATAGTCGAGATGCTCGCGGGTTAT
This sequence comes from Thermomicrobiales bacterium, assembly GCA_036280495.1. Taxonomy (GTDB): domain Bacteria; phylum Chloroflexota; class Chloroflexia; order Thermomicrobiales; family UBA6265; genus JACCXM01. The sequence goes on from DASUQU010000079.1 coordinate 204, forward strand.
GTTGGTGATCGCACCGATATCAAAGCGCACGTGATCCAGCCGGTGCATTGCGAGTCCATGCGAGGTCGCCTCGAGGGTCGCCCATGCCAGCGAGGCGTCGACCATCTGTCGTAAATACCTCTGGACGTCGCAGGACTCGGGGGTTGTCTGACGCGAGGGATGGAGATCCTCGTGATCCCCGATTCGAATGGCAACTGTCCCGATCATGCCGGTCCTAGCTCCAGCTGAACGCAGAACATGGTCGATCAGGTACGACGTCGTCGTCTTTCCGTCAGTGCCGGTGACGCCTATGACACCAATCTCCGTCGAGGGATGTGCATAGAATTCCCCCGCGATAGCAGCCAGGGCCGCACGACTGTCGTCGACTTGAATTTGAGGGAGCGCAGTCGGCACCGGTGATTCAACCAGGAGCGCGGCGGCGCCACGCTCCTCCGCATCATGCACGAACTGATGACCATCAAAGTCGGCGCCTCGCAACGCGGCGAATAGATCCCCGGGCTGAACGCGGCGCGAATCGTAGACGACCCCAGTGATGACGCTCGTGGCCGATCCGACGATCCTCGCTCCCCGAAGTGCCTCTGCCAGCGTTTGCAATGTGGAGGTGCGGAGGTTCATGCCTGTCCGCCTGCGTTGTAGATCTTGCGAGCGAGCATTGCCAGGAATGGGTGGTAAACGCGTTCCATGGCCAGTGGATAACGAACGATCTGCCCGCCGAATCGTGTCTTGAACTCGTAGAGGCCGCGGCGGTCGTTTCCAGTCGAGGCAGCGAGTCGATCGCCACTTTCGCTTACGCTCGATTCTGGATCGTACTCCGGAATGCCCCAGAGGTCGTAACGCCGGGCGCCGCGGCTACGCGCCCATCGCATCATTTCGTGCTGCAAGAGGAATGCGGCCCCATGGGCGCGGCCCTGAGTCGAGGAAGCCCCGTACATGTAGATGCCTTCATCCCCGAATACCGCGGCAATGGCGCCCGCCACGGGTTTTCCGTCGACCTCAGCGAATGCCAGGCAAGCATCATCGGCAAACAGGCGAAGGAAGTCGCGATAGTATCTGGGAGCATGAACGACAAAGTCATTGCGTGACGCCGTGTCCCGCAACATCTCGTAGAACCGAGCAATCGAGGCATCCGACGTCCCCCCAAGGCTCGTGGTGACCCCGCGCCGTTTCGCCAGACGGACGTTGTAGCGGGTCTTCGCATGCATCTGGTCGATGAGCGATTGGTCGTCGAGGAGTTCTACCTTCACCGTGCGGGTCGGTTGAATCGGCTCGGGACCTGGTGCCAACCGCACCGCCCGGCCAAGCTCGTCAGGCAGCACCTGGTCTGGCTCGACGATGACCGTCAGGGCTCTGCGCTGTCGAGCAATCTGGTCGATGCGCGCCCAAAGCTCCTCGAAAGCGGCGGCATCGCCAGCTCGCCAGATTGGTCCCCGCGGAATGTAGCCGATGCTTATCCCGGCTCGCTTCCGGAACAGCACCTGGGCTAGCGCGGCCCCTTCAGCGCTCCGGATCGCGATCCGCTCGACCTCCCAGCCGAACCCCTGCTTGAACGTTCCCCACCGCCACGACTGCAAGAGATGGCCGCCACAAGACCGAACGGTCGCGTCCCAATCCAATGGATCAGCGGCGAGCTTGTAGTTCTGGTTCTTTTCGGGGACCGCGCGCGTCACGAAATGGACGGTTGAAGCGGCTCGAGCAGGGTGTTGACATCGTCGATTGCCGCCTCAATCAACTCGAGATCGGCCTCACCCGCGTCCTCGGCCAATCGCTCGAGCGCCCGCACGGCGCCCCTACCGCCGATTTGGCCGATTGAACTGATCGCCACGTGCCTAACCTCGGCGTCCTCGTCACGTGCCGCCTGAAGCAGCACTGGCAAAGCATCCGCGGAGCCAAGCAATCCGGCCGCCCGTGCAGCCTCGAAACGAATCTCGGGATCTTCACTCTCGAGCTGCTCCAGGATAATGGGGAGCCAGCGCAATTCTTGGCTACGACCCATAGCATAGAGCGCGCTACATTGCAGTCCGTGGTCGGCGGAATCGAACGCTTCCATGATAAGGGACGATACTTCTGGGTCAGAGGCGTACGGTCCAAGCGATTCCAGTGCCCGGCGCTGGACCGCGTAAGGAGCACCTGCTTGGCTCGCCGAGAGATGCAACTCGTTGCGAAGTTCACTTGCGACCCTATCGTCAAGTGAACCAACTGCGGCTTTGCTGGCGAAACGTTCGAGGGCCGCGGCTGCCTGTGCCCGCACGTCCGGAGATTCGTCGTTCTCGAGTATCTCTCGCAGCCGGCCGAGCAGATCGCTCGACTCGTCTTCCCACAGGCCTGCCACCGCAAGTTGCCGGACGACCGCCGAGGAATCGCCGAGGGCGATCCTCAGGGCGCGCCCAAAATTCAGTTCTACCCTCTCTTCAGACAACTCGTCGAAGCGGCGTACCAGGTCGACGCGGTTGGCTTCGGGAATCGAGTCCCACGCCGCGGCCAGAGCCCGCTCGTTGTCACGCGAAAGATCGGACAATCGAGCGACCTGCGTCTCCGACAAGTCGCCATCCTGGATAGCGGCGATAGCTTCGCCGACGAGCGACCTCAGCTGCTGAGGTTGCTCCTGGCTTTGGTCCACCGAAACTGCTCCTTACGGGGTCGTTCCGGGAACGTACGTGTACGAGTCCGGGGCTTCAGGGTCGCGTGAAAATGCCCCGGTATCGTCCTGGTCAAGAATCGAGCGCAGGAGCGTTCCCGACATTGGACGCTCGATATTCACACCGGCGAGCAAGGTTTCGAAATCAATCGAGAAGTTTCCATCTCGCTGGAGTCCAACTCGCTCGAACGTCGCAGCGACTATCGCCTCCGGGCGCCGCCGGACCTTGTCGTCAAGTGGTTTCTCGTTCGCCATACCGCCAAAGCGAGATTCACTCAAGAGCTGAGCATCTTCAACGCCGCAGGCATAGGTTGTAGGCCGGAAGACGTATCGCGTGGCCCGCCGCTCATCCAGCTCCAGAAGTTGGTCACTGCGGGCGCTCTCCGGCAGGTATTCAACCCTGTAGTGACCATCGTTCTCAGTCCGCTGAATCGAGAGGATTGCACCTGGAACTAGATTCTCGCTGTAGAAGTCGTCCAATCCCAGGATGAAACCACCCCGATTCGGGGTCGGGTACCGCAGTTCCACCAAGTACGTCGTGAAAGACTGCGGGCACTCGAACGTCAGCACCGCTGACTTCTGGCCAGGGGTCATCGGACCCGGTAGTAGTGCCTGCATCTCAGCGTCAAACGGCAGCAAGCCGTGGATGTACTCGTAGAACGTCAATGTGTGATCGACCGACAGGCGTGAGCGATAGGCGGGCTCTGCGGGCCCTTCGTCGAGCAAGTAACGATAATCGCTGCCAATCTCGGTCAGTTTCCTTCGCGTGGTACCAATCTGCGGAAGACCGCTCGTGCTCCAGAATCGCTGACTGCCGGTACCGACGAACTCGAAGTCACGGTGCTCGTTCGAGAGGCGATAGTTTAGTGCAAATCGAATCAGCTCGAAATCTGGCGTACCCGGACGCACACCCAGCACATCCTGAGCGAGGTCGTCGTCGGTGAGCGGTTGCTCTTTCTCCTGCATATAGTCACGAAGGCGACGCAGATCTCCACGGCTGAACCGAGGAACGCGCTCCTCCATGAGCCATTGCTCGCCGAAGGTTGCGATCCGCGGATCGCTGCCGAGCCGTTCCCGCAGCGCCAGGGCGAGGTTGACGTCGTCGACCTCGGTCACGTCGGTCGGCTTGGCCGTCTGGGTGGTAATAGTCCGTGCGACAGCCGCCGGTCCCTCCTCAATACGCTCTTCCACGATCGGAGGGTGCGCCTCTAGCCCGGCGGACGGACCATCGGTCTGGAGTTCACTGATTTCCGCCAGAACATCGACCTGAGCCGGTTCCTGACGTGGCCGGGGCCGCGGCGTGAGACCCTCGGGCTTTGGCAACGGTGTATGGAAGCGGGAGGCAAACGTGTGCCTTGCTTCCGCCGGGGAAACTCGCGGTGCTTGCCCGTCTCGGGTCGTCACAAGATACTGCTCACCGTTGACATCCTCAACTGCAAAGATGTCCGGGTTCGCCGTGATCAGGGCATCAATTCGTGCTCGTGTATCTTTCTCTCCCTGGGAATCAAGAAACTCGACAAGAGAGCCGAGAGAGATTCTGATCGGGGCATTCGCAGACATGAACATGCCTCGCGCCAGGATCAGACCCATGACCTTTTCCGCCAGCTCCTGCTCACGCTTGTTACCAGCGAACCGCAGGGCAGGCCTAACCTGTTGCTCGACCACTTTGCGCCCTTCCCAATGAACTCATGTCCTCAATAGTGACTGGTGTTGAGAGCCTGAAGCATCGCACCTGCCAGTTGAACACGGGACCGCGAGTACCACGTCTAAGTTTGCGTCTCATCGGCGGAGTCCGAACCGATTCCTGACGCTGCCTGAAATTGTCCGGGGTGCCTCCTCAGCACGTCGATCAGCTGCTGGGTGTTGACCGGCTGCGCGGCATTGCGAAGCAGATTCATTACGTACGCCACGTCTTCCTCATTGAGCCGGATATGACCTTGCTCGGGCACTCGATCCCGGGACGACATGAATCCTCCATTGAGCATGTGACAATCCGATTGCGCATCGATAACCTGCCAATGGTAGCCGCCTCGCTGCGGGGAATTCCACTTCTCGGGCCCATCCCAACAGGTACTGACCTCAAGTTGGCCATCCTGCCGATGAATTGCAGTACAATTGGCTCAACAAAACTTGCGCCCGTAGCTCAGCGGATAGAGCGCTTGCCTCCGGAGCAAGAGGCCAGAGGTTCGAGTCCTCTCGGGCGTACCAGGCGAACATCAAAGAGCCTCCGCTCCGGTTCCCGCGTCGAAGCGTATCAGTCTGCCCGTGAGCACATGGTATGCTGTACGTACGCCTCCCGGCATGGCGTTGCCGGGCGAGAAATCGCTCGGTGCGTGCCTGCTCTGGAGGCTCGCGCGGCTGTTCTCCCCGCGATCCGTCCCAGCAGCGGTTGCCGCCTACTCCCCATCGTCCGGCTCAGGCCGCACCGGCGCCCTCTCCATTCATCAGGGCGTCCAGGAGGGTTACGCGTGGTCTTTCGCAAGGACAGCAAGGTTGATGCATTTCAGCGCCAGATCAGCGCGCTGCGCCATCAGCTTGGCAGCGAGAGCGATGACGAGACAGTCCAGGAGCGCGATCGCTCACTCTCCTTGAGCAGGGAAAGTTTGCAGCTTTCGGACTATCCAGATTTCTCGTCAACGGCACCCGAACCCGCTTCTGGCTCTCGCGGGCATGGCGACACGTTGGAGTCAAGACTGCCAGAGCCCGCACCTCCTCCGATACCGGCAATTGACACACACACCAGTGTGATTGCTCATTCAACCGCATGGAGTGGCGATCTCGAATCGAGCGGCTCGCTTCACATCCACGGGCGGGTCGAGGGTTCAGTGAGCGCGCGCGACACGATCTTCGTCGCCGAGGAGGCCGATGTGGAAGCTGTCGTTCGTGCCGCGAATGTCACGGTAGCCGGCACTGTGCGGGGCTCAGTCCATTGTGTGGAGCGATTCGAGGTCCTGCCACACGGAAAAGTATCTGGGGACATCCACGCGCCAGCCATTGCGATCCATGACGGAGCCATTGTCGCGGGTGAAATTTCGATGGCTCCAGTCGGCGATACGAGGGCCTCTTTGCCGTCACCGGTACGCGTGGCCCGCGGTGGGGACTAGGGACTGACTGAAAGTCTTCCCGCGTTACTCCTGGGATACAACGCCCGGCTGGGTTCGCGGCGACCGCATGTGCGCATGGAGATACGAGATGCGAGACCTATCGACGGCAGATCTTGATTGGAATGATGAGCCGACGGCGTCATTCGACCCGGCGAGTCTCGTCGACCGCCATTCGGCGTTTGACGGAAACTTTCGCTCGCAGCGTGATCTGCGGGTCGAGGGCGAACTGAAAGGAAACGTGACTTGCGATGGCACGCTGTTCGTCTCTGAAGGAGCGACGATCTCCGCCACAGTCGAAGCCGAGCACGTCACCGTGGCTGGAGAGCTTACCGGTGAGGTTCGCTGCCGGGGGCGGCTCCAGATCCTCCCAAGTGGAAGAGTACGGGCACGGGTTTCGACCGGGTCGCTGGTGATCCAGGAAGGCGCCATCTACGAGGGTCAGCTCGAGATGGCAGGAATCGAGCGATCCACGCTTCGCCCGGTCCGAGCCCGCTCTTCCATCGCCTCGATCAGCAGCGACCCGGCCGAGCGCCAGACGGGCAACGGCACCACCTTTATCCGCCGGCTCGGAAGCCCTGAGGCACCGTGGGAATTTCCGGAGGGGGATGCTGACAGTCATTCAGCGGACGACGAGCCAGACCCCAGCGGTCCCGCCGACTAGCTCCAGTAGTCAAGTGCGCAGCTGCGAGGTGTACAATCTCCTCCTGTCTTGGTCGCCCTCAAATCGTGGGGCAGTCACCCCCGCAGCACGCTTCGATCGACGAGCGGCCAGTGACGTTGCGGGCGTGTGGCACCTGCCGGTTCTATGAGCCATCGGCCGTCTGGCGCCAGGGGTGGTGCCGGAACGCGCGGCTCTACGGACCCCAAGAAAGCCATCCTGTTGACTCTAGGACGCTGGATTGCGAAATCGGCGCAGCGAAGGACCTGTGGGAGCCCTCAGACTCGAAAGGTGTCATTCCGCATCACAACTCCTTCGCGTCCAAAGCCGGTCCGCTGGAGACAGCGACCCATCGCCTCGGTCAGGAACTAGGGCAGTCTGGAGGTGAGATGATGGCTGAGGGGCAGGGGCCGGCTGGACCGAGTGAGGAGCGCACCGTGAGCTATCAGCCCGAGGAGCGCTACTGGACCGACTACCTCCGGATCGCCCTGCCCGTAATCGGACTTCTGCTGCTGATCGGGCTGTTATGGTACTGGGCGTCCGCGTTGATCGGTGACGGTGGTGACCAACCACCACCGACGGTGGAGACCGTGGCTGTGATCACCCCGGTCAATGAAGCGACTCCGGCACCGCCAACGGCGACTGCAGTCGTCATTGCTCCGACACCAGGCCCCCCGCAAGTTCCTACGCCCACCGCGCCTCCAGCTGTGGCAACGACCCAACCAGTCACCCCGACCCCTGCCGCGCCAGCCGCCGATGCCGCCAATCCGTGCGCAAGCCTACCTGTCTATGAAGTGGGGGCGGTAGTTACGACAACCGCCGAACTCAACCTTCGTGAAGGGCCCTCGACGGACAGCGCTGCGGTCGTCGTTTTGCCGGAGGGCACCCGGTTGCAAGTCACGGGTGAATTCCAAGAAGCGGGTCAATGTGACTGGTGGCCGGTGACCGTGGTTGATACGGGCCAGTCGGGCTTCGTCATCGAGGAGTACTTGGAGCCCGCCCCCGCATAGATCTCCACGCGGCAACGTTCTACAGGTGACCCGCGCTGGACTGGTATACTCCTTCGCGGCGCAGCCCTTCGGCTGCGCCGCAATTTGTCACGCGTCTGGACTGCGGCGGGTGTGCTCCGTTTTTGTGGGTCCGGTAGCAGGAAGAAGGGCGCGGAAGTTTAACACCATGTAGGAGGATCAGTGGATACGACCGCGACTAGCATACACGGGCAATCACCCCGGGTGACGCTCAAAGCCCTGCTCGAGGCGGGCGTGCATTTCGGGCATCAGGCGAAGCGCTGGAACCCGAAAATGAAGCCGTACATTTTCGCTGAGCGCAATGGCATTCATATCATCGATCTACAGCAGACTGTTCCCCTCCTTGCCGCGGCGCACGATTTTGTCGTCGACGCAACGTCTCGCGGCGGAAAGATTCTCTTCGTAGGCACAAAAAAGCAGGCGCAAGACGTCGTTGAACGTGAAGCAAGGCGCTCCGGACAATACTATGTCAATCGTCGTTGGCTCGGGGGAACGCTCACGAACTTTGTAACAATTCGCAACCGGCTTCGCTACATGAAACAGCTTCAAGGCGAGATGGCACGCGGCGCGTTTGACCTGCTGCCCAAACAGGAAGCTGCGGGAAAGTTGGCGGAGCTCGAACGACTGGAGCGGACGTTGGGCGGTATGCGGGACATGACGCAGCTTCCAGCTGGGATTTTCATCATCGATCCCAAGCGGGAGCAATTGGCGGTACATGAGGCCCGTCGCCTTGGCGTTCCCGTCATCGCCGTCACCGACACAAATTGTGATCCGGACGACGCAGACTTTCTCATTCCCGCGAACGACGACGCCATCCGCGCAGTCCGACTCCTCACGGCGGGGATTGCGGACGCCGCAATCGAAGGACAGACGCGCTTTGAGATTGCCCAAGCGGATCGCGAGATGCCAGCCGAGTCGCGAGAGTCCGACTTCGCTGAGCTGTTCGCGGGCGACGAAGATAGTGCGGAGTTGGTGGCTGCCGACACCGGTGCAGGTTCCGATCAAGAAGCCCAACTATAGGCTTATAGCTCGGCGGGGATACGAAGCCGGCTATTCCGCTTCAAGCACCGGCGCTGGCGAGTATTTCTGGACTCAAATTGACCGGCGCACATCGCCTCAGATTTTGGAGAACACATAGATGGCGGTCACAGCTAACCAAGTCAAAGAGCTCCGCGAAAAGAGTGGAGCTGGAATCATGGAGTGCAAACGCGCGCTCGAGCAGGTCGGGGGTGACCTCGCCAAGGCCGTCGACCTACTCAAACAACAAGGCTTGGCAAAGGCCGACAAGAAAACGGGTCGCGCCGCGTCGCAGGGGCTGATCGAGCCATACATTCATGGAGCCGGTCGGATCGGCTCGATGGTAGAAGTCAATTGCGAGACCGATTTTGTCGCGCGGACACCGGAGTTCCGGGAACTTGCTCACGATCTCGCGATGCAGGTGGCCGCGACTTCTCCGAGCTATGTGTCAATTGACGAGGTTCCGTCCGAAGCCTGGGAGAATCTCGAGAAGGAACACGGTGACCGCGATATGGCGGCGGCGGCTGTGGTCCTGCTCGAGCAGCCATTCATCAAGGATCCAAGACTAACCATCCGGGATCTCGTCCGGGAGCGGATCGGGAAGCTCGGCGAGAATATCGTTGTGCGGCGGTTTGCCCGGTTCGAAGTGGGAACTGGAAACAGCGCGGCCCCCGAAGCGTAGAGACTGCCGCCGGCAGAGGCTGCATCGCGATCTGCGCGCCGCCTGCGTTGAATTCGGAGGGATAGTGGCGAACGAGCGGTTCCATCGCGTCCTCCTCAAACTCAGTGGCGAGGCGATGGTCGGCGAGTCCGCCTTCGGAATTGATCCGGCAGTTGTCGACCGCCTAGCCCTGCAAATTAAGCGAGTTGCTGAGCACAGCGTCGAGATAGCGATCGTCATCGGCGGCGGAAACATCTGGCGAGGAATCTCCGCTAGCAGCCAGGGAATGGATCGTGCCACGGCCGACTACATGGGTATGGTTGCAACCGTGCTCAATGCGCTGGCACTCCAGGACGCGCTCGAAAAGCAGGATGTCCAGACGCGAGTTATGACGGCAATCGAAATGCATGAAGTGGCGGAGCCCTACATCCGTCGCCGTGCGATTCGCCATATGGAAAAAGGCCGAGTCGTTATCCTTGCCGCCGGCACGGGCAACCCGTTTTTCACGACAGACACAGCCGCCGCGTTGAGGTCGCTGGAACTTGACGCCGATGTCCTGCTCATGGCTAAGAACCGTGTCGACGGCGTCTACTCCGCGGACCCGAATAGTGATCCAGCGGCGCGCCGGTACAAACGCATCAGTCACCAAGAGGCGGTTGAACGAGACTTGAAGGTTATGGATATGTCGGCGCTCGCTCTGCTCCGCGACAACGGTCTGCCGATTGTCGTCTTCGACATCAGCGAGCGATCAGCGATCGAGGGGGCCGCCCTGGGCGAACCCGTTGGGACGCTCATCACGCCTGGCTCGTCAGAATTCTTCTAGCCGTTTGCCAGTCCTGGACAGGCCTTCTCCGGGCACCGCGTCGTACAATCACGAGGCGCTTTGCCGGAGTAGAGGGACGCCCGCGACGACCACCTGCGTCAGGGCGTTTCGAGGAGACCATCGCATGATCAAAGACGTCATGGACGACGCCGAGGTCCGGATGGGGAAAGCCATTGACGCCCTTCGCCGCGACTTGGCAACCATTCGAACAGGTCGCGCCTCTCCATCTTTGGTAGAGCGCCTGCCGGTTGAATATTACGGAAGTTCCACTCCGCTCAATCAACTCGCCGGAATCTCGGTTCCAGAGCCAAGGTTGCTGGTCATTCAGCCGTGGGATCGTAGCTCGATGCCCGCGATCGAAAAAGCGATCAGGAAGTCGGAGCTAGGTCTCAATCCGAACAATGATGGCCAGGTCGTGCGAATCGCAATCCCACCGCTAACCGAAGAGCGCAGAAAGCAGTTGGTTAAGCTCGTTCACGGCCATGTCGAGGAGGGCAAAGTCGCGTTGCGGAACATACGCCGCGACGCCATGGCTCACGTCAAAGAACTCCTGACCGAGAAGCTCATCGGTGAAGACGATGAACGCCGCGCGGAACATCAGGTGGACGAACTGACAAAGCGTTACGTGAGCGATGCAGAGCGGGTGGGTAAGGCGAAGGAACAGGAGGTCCTCGAGGTTTGAGTATTGCCCTGACGCTGCATCACGCGCACTGTCTCACCAATTCCTGGGCGCTGCGTCCCCGGGTCGGTGGGTGATGAAGCCGTCGGCTGACCACGCCCCGAGTGCGGCCGGCCCAAAGCTGACTTGTTCCGAGATCCCGCGCCACATCGCAATCATCATGGATGGCAATGGCCGGTGGGCGGCGCGAAGAGGACTGCCGCGCCTTGCTGGCCACCAACACGGAACAGACAATATCCGGCGCATCACGACGGCGGCGGCGGAAATAGGCGTCGAATACTTGACGCTCTGGGCTTTTTCCACGGACAACTGGCGGCGACCGCGCGAAGAGATCGAAGGAATTCTCCAGATTCTCGCCGGTGTCATCGAGCGCGAAACGGATGAGCTAGACCGGCAAGGGGCACAATTGCGTCATATCGGCAGCCTCGAAGGGCTGGACCCGCAGCTTCAAGCTGCAGTTCGCGCTGCCGTCGACCGAACTCGGACCAACGACCGCCTCATATTGACGCTTGCGTTCAACTACAGCGGTCGTCAGGAATTGTTGGCCGCGATCAAGAGCCTGATGGCGAGCGGAGTCCCGGCGGCAGCAGTCGACGAAGAGATCGTGCAGAAGCACCTGTTCACCTGGGACCTCCCCGATCCGGATCTCATTATCCGAACTTCGGGAGAGCACCGCATAAGCAATTTTCTCCTTTGGCAGTGTGCGTATTCGGAACTTTTCTTCACGCCTACTCTCTGGCCCGATTTCGGTCCAGACGATCTCTTGGAGGCCGTCAGGGAGTTTGGGCGCCGCGAGCGACGATTCGGCGGTGTGCCCACCCACGCACCGACGGCTCCTCTGGTGAACCGCTAACTCTAGTGCGCGAGCGCGTCATCGGCTCGGTACTTGTCGTAGCGGTCGGTCTGGTCCCCTTATTTCTGGGTGGCCCGATCTTCGCGCTACTCATGATCCTCTTGGGAATCGCCGGGTATCGGGAGTATTTGGGATTGGTAGCCGGAGTGGACCCGACTCGCATCGGTTCGCATTCACGGATCGGTTACGGGATTGTCGCGGCGCTCGGCTGCGTGACGTTGCTTGACGAAACCGCTACGTCGCTGCTCTTGATCGCCTTTCTCGCGGTCATAGCTCCCCTCGTGGCACGTT
>DASUQU010000080.1:0-7813 GCA_036280495.1 Thermomicrobiales bacterium
CGTCAGTCGTAAGTCGTGAGTCGGCAAGTGCCACCAGCTAATAGTTGAAAGCTGGCGAATGATCCTCCGACTCCGACTCGTCAGGCATCGCGCCACGATGAGAGACACGCGGAGGGAAGCGAAGGCACGCCAGGAGCCAGCGCGCTCGGGCCATAGAGCAGCGCAACCATCGGCCTGGAGAGCGGCTGCCAGAACGCGCACGCCTCTCGCAGCACCTTCAGCCCGATCTCCCATTGCTCTGGCTCGTTCGTTGCCAACTGCCCAAACCCGTCGAGTACCAGCACGTATCCGGCGGCAGGAAGCCAGCTGAGATCCGTGAGACAGTCGTAGACGGCATCCCAATTGCGCCCAAAGTAGTCCGGGAAGTGCAGGGCACGGGCGAGCTCCTGGAAGAACTCGGCTCGAGTACCGGCCGCCGTGCCTTCGAGAACCGCGACGGCGAACTCAGGTGGGAATGCACCGTGATGCAGAACTTGGTCGCGCTCCGCCACGTCGATACGGTAGACGCCCGACGGGCAGCGCTCAGAGTCACCGGTTCCTTCTAGGCCCATCCGCAGTTACGCCAGCACGTCGTGCACAACTTGCAAACCTGCGCTGACCGCCCCGTCCATGCTGCCCCACTCCTCGATCGCCGTCTCGGTAACCAGCCGATCTGCCGGGCATTCCCGAGAAGACCCGGGATCCGCGGGATTTACGTTGTGAACGATGTCGGCACTGTAGCACGAGCTCGGCTGCAGTGCGCCGATGATGCTGCGCTGAGTGGTCGAACCCGACATCGGTCCGGTCGCGTGGTCGCGGCCCAGAAGTGCTGTTCAGGTCGCCAGATCAATCCCCCGCACTGATCCGGTAGAGCAACCCGTTCTCGTCATCAGAGACGATGAGACTGCCGTCCGGAGCGACCACCACCCCGGCCGGACGGCCCCAGCGCTCATAGCTGGCATCCTGCCAGCCGGTGGCGAAGTCGCGCGCCGCGAACGGTATCCCATCCTCGAAGTCGATGAGCAGCAGCTTTGGCGCCGCCGGCGGCTCCCGGTTCCAGGAGCCGTGCTGGACGACGATAAGATCGCCCTGCAAGTCGTCAGGGATCCCCTCGCCATCGAGAAAGGCGAGACCGAGTGGCGCGGAATGGGCCTGGATGCCGATCGTCGGTGGGGTCACACCGGAGCAGTCGGCTCCTGACTCCTGTGGGGTCGCATCCGGCGGAAGGCATGCTGGCCAGCCATAGTCCCCGCCCTCTTCGATGATCGTGACCAGATCAGGGGGTATCTCGTTGCCCTAGTTGTCGCGCTCGTTCACCGTGGCCCAGAGCAGATCGGTCCCTGGTTGGAAGTCAAGCCCGACGGGGTTGCGCAGCCCGGTGGCGATGATCTCCAGATCGCTCCCGTCCGGATTGGCCTGGGAGATTGTCGCGCGAATTGGCTCCTCTTCAAAACAGATGTTGCACGATGAGCCGACCGCCAGATAGAGCATCTCGTCCGGACCGAAGGCCACGGTGCGGGTGCGATGCCCTCCGGTGGGAAGACCCGGGATGACGACTTCCTGGGCGCCGACCGATCCCGCCGGGTCGTAGCGGAAACGGCTGACCTGATGGATCTCCCCAACGTAGAGGTAGTCCCCCTCATCCGTAGTGAAGAACGCAACACTCGCTGGCTGCTGCAGCCCCGAGAGGAGCACTTCCGGCTCCCCGAGCTGGCCCTCGGCGAACGGGAAGCGGTAGACGACACCTTCGCCCGCGGCGCCAACGACCAGATTATTCTGATCATCGAAGGCCATGAAGCGAGGACCGCCGAGTCCGGCAGCGACAACGGAGACGGTGTAGCCGGGCGCGACTCGTAGCGCCTGTCCGGAAACGCCGAAGCCTTGCGGATCGGCCACCGTGACCTCCACCAAGTCGGGGTTGGCAGTCACCGCATCATCAACCAGGAGCGCCGGTCCCTCCTGAGCCGCGACGACCGGATGCTCGGTGATGAACGGTGCTGCGCCGACAATGAGCAGGCCGAGAACTACGGCAATCCGAGCAAGGCGATGGGACAGAGGAGTTCCACAGGACATACTCGATTCCCTTCATCCGCAAGCGAGAAGGCGGGCGCGGTGAGCGTTCGCTATGCGGCGCCGTCGAGCACCCGTTTGCGGCGTCGTCCAGTCCCTTGCAGGACGTCGTTGCCGTCCTGGTCGACCGGGGGATAGAGGATCCGTTCCGGCCGTTCCCACCATCCGGGCCTGCTGGTCGCCTTCCAACCCGGCAGTTCGCCGACCGCCAGGCTTCGCGCTAGGCTCGCCAGTTGAGTCGGGCGGGGTGCATCACCGCGGATATCGAACACTCCGGGCTCGTAATGCCCATCCTCCCGAGTCACCAGGCAGTGCCAGTCCCACGCGCCGAGGAGGGACCAGATGGTCACCGCGCGGATATCGACACCGCTCTCCTCGAGCCGGCTGGCATCTTGCCAAACCTGCGCGAGCCACCGCACCTGCTCATTCAGCGTCGATCCCAGATGGGCTTCGGTAATGGCCACCGGGCGGCGATACCGCTCCCAGACCTCCTCCAGCAGACTAGCTGGGCTCGGCGACCAATCGGCGAGCACCCGCACAGTCTCGACGTCGGCGTAGGTATCACGGCCGTTCCCGCCGTGTGTGACAGCCGGATAGCGGTGCCGCCGGTGGTCGATGAACCGCTCGCTGGTCACATAGTAATTGCCGCCAATGATGTCGGGGGGGCAGGGTCGCTCGCGAAACGGATCCAGCTCCGCTCGGGTCAACCCCAGCCACCACAGGTGCTGCCAGAGGGGGTGTTTCTCCGTCACTCGCCCGCAGAGGAAATCGAGCGACAACCAGCGGCGTTCGTTCTCGTAGTCGGCCTGGTATCGAAGCCGCGGGGTGCTCCAGACGCGGCCGAGGTCCTCGGTCTGGACGAGCTGGGCGCTGGGGTTGACCTGCCGGATCTCCTGCATCGCTAGCTGGACGGCCAGGCACTCATGGACGAGCGCGCGCACCATCGTCCGTTCGTCGCGTGCGTGCGGATGCCAATGTCCATAGAGCGCCGCGAAGCGAGCTGTCGTCAACGGTTCATTGACCGGCGTGTAGGCATCGACCCAGGGGTACCGCTCGCTGACCGCGCGCGCAAATCGCGCCAGGTGGTGCGGGAATTCCGGGTCGAGCAGTCCCGTCCAGCGTGGACCGCTGCCGTGATGACAGAGTCCGACAATCGGCCGGATGCCGAGCTCGCGCAGGCGCACCAACCGCTCGTCGGTCCAACTCCAGTCGGGCTGCGCTGGATCGGTGGGCACCATGCGCTCCCAGAGCACGGGATACCGAAGCGCTTTGATACCAAGGTCGGCGAATCGATCGAGATCGTCGAACCGGTGCTGGTGACCGGTCAGGACGACCTGGTCAATGTAGCGATCACCGACCCGGTTGACCGTGCATTCGATTCCGCCCCAGAGCTCCAGCATCAATCCGATCTATGCCAGGGTCAGCACGCGTGCGGAGCGAATGCGCTGCCAGACCGTGAGGGCCTGGGCCACCACCTGATCCATATTGTAGTAGCGGTAGGTGGCCAGGCGGCCAGCGAAATGGACGTTGGGCGTCTGTTCCGCGAGCGCCTCGTACGCCTTGTAGCGCTCAGCGTTGTCGGGCCGCGGGATCGGATAGTATGGGTCTCCCTCCGACCGGGGGTACTCGTAGACGATAGTCGTCATGGGGTGCCGCTGACCGGTCAGGTGCTTGAACTCCGTGACGCGGGTGTAGTCGTAATCATTCGGGTAATTGACCGTGCCGACTGGTTGGAAGACCTCGGTGGGATGTGTCTCGAACCGGAACTCGAGCGACCGGTAAGGGAGAGGACCGAACTGGTAGTCGAAGTACTCGTCGATGCGCCCCGTCCAGATCAGCTCCCGATAGGGAACGAAGTCCTCAATCTCCTGATAGCCGGTGTTGAGCATGATCTTGATATTGGGGTGATCAAGCATGCGCTCGAACATCCGCGTGTAGCCATGCTTTGGCATTACCTGGAAGCGGTCGGTGAAGTACCGGTCGTCACGATTCGTGCGAGTCGGGATGCGGGCGGTCACCTGAGCGTCAAGCTCTGAAGGGTCGACCCCCCACTGCTTACGGGTATATCCCCGGAAGAAGGTGTTGTAGAGATGGCGACCGACCTTGCTCACCACCGCGTCCTCGGCCGTCAGAATACGCTCTCGCGGCTCGGCGACGCTCTCGAAATAGCGCGTCAGCTCGTCTGACGTAAGGTTCAACCCGAACAGAGTATTGATGGTGTCGAGATTGATCGGGATGGGAACGAGTCGCCCTTCGACACTGGCCAGGACGCGATGCTGATAAGGACGCCACTCGGTGAACTGGGAGAGATACTCGTAGATCTCGGGTGCATTGGCATGGAAGATGTGCGGACCATAGCGATGGATGAGAATCCCCGCGTCATCAAAGGTGTCAAAGGCATTGCCGGCGATATGCGACCGCCGGTCGATGAGCAAGACGCGCGCGCCGTCTTCGCGAGCGAGGCGCTCGGCCAGCACACTGCCGGCGAATCCCGCGCCGACGATCAGGAAGTCGAACATCGCTGGATCAGGCCGTAAGCGCCGCGGTCTGCGCCGCGGGCACGATCATCGTCGTACTGGCGCGGGACATGACCGCCAGCATCGCCTCGGCGATGCAGTCCCAATCGTGAGCGGCGACGAGGCGCGCCGCGCGGGCACGCCATTGACGGTCCGCATCGCCCGTCCGGTTCAGCACCGCCTCGGCGGCGGCAACAAACTCATGTCCAGTCGTCGCGATCTCGACGGCATCGCCGTAAAGCGTGATGACGTCGGTGATCGGTGTCGAGACGACCGGCTTGCCACCGGCGAGGTACTCGAGCGTCTTGGTCGGGGAGATCGCTCGCGTGGCCTCGTTGCGGGCAAAGGGCATGAGTGCCACGTCAAAGCACGTTAGGAACGCCGGCAGATCGTCGTAGGCTTGCTGGCCGAAGCGGAGGATGTTGCTTCTCTCCGGAATGCTGCTCTCGTCGATCTTTGTCACCGGACCGATCAGCGCGATCGTCCAGTCCGGTCGCAAATCGGCGATCTCCGCCAGCAGATCGAGATCGAGACGCTCGTCGATCACCCCGTAATAGCCCAGGATCGGGCGCCGCTGATCCGCCAGTCCTTCATGAGGTACGGCCCTGGTCGATGCAAAGTGAGCCGCTTCGACCCCGGAGGGGAAGCAGTGCACCGACGGGTGCATATCGCGTCGCTGGCGGTAGAGCGTCGGTCCCCCGGTGAACACCAGATCGACCGTTGAGAGCAGACGTGCCTCGCGGATGCGCAACTCCGGCGGCGCGGCGCGAAAGCTGGCAAGATCGTCCATCGCGTCATAGACGGTGAGGCGGGGACGAACGGTCGCGGGCTCGGCCCCAAGGGCCATCGGCGTGTAATACCAGAGAATCGGGTTCGTTCCGGGACGGACGAACGGCTCGAGCAAACGACTGATCTGCCCATTGACGTGGTTCCCGAACCCGTACAGTTCCGTGCTGCCGGGGAGAAGTGGGGTTACCACGGTGACCCCATGATCGTGTCGGACGCGTACATCGGGGCCCTGGAGGTGATACTCAGGCTCCTCGACAACGATCACCGGCATCTCACGGGCGAACCGCGTGAGGAGATGCTGAGGTCGCTGCCAGACAAAACCCCAGCGCAAATGTGAGAACGCGACGAGCATGCAATCCCCATTCGTCGGTGGCGAGCGCCACAGCAGACACTAGCGCCGCGGTCGAATCCGCGGCACGCGCTCGAGACAGCATGCAAGCTACCCAGAGACTGCGACCCTAAATGCAGAAAACATGCCACGCGGCAAAGTGGAGGTCGTTAGCGGTTGTTACCGCCTTCGCTAACGGTCACCGCCGCTCGCTTGAGCGCTTTTCGGGTTGCCTCGCGCTGGCGCCTCTTCGCCTGGAAGCGCTGGTACTCGGGTCCCGTGGTCGCCTCGGCAATACGCTCGATGGGGAACTTCGGGGTACGGTCCGCGTACAGCAGACCATTTCTCTCCTGATAGGTATCGGCAAACTGGGTGTAGCAAAAACCGGACAAGAGCGGGATGTGGCGCACCGTTATCAGGAGCCGGGAGTAGGCATCTTCCAACTCCTCGGGCGTCTCGACCTCACTGTATCCCCAGGTTTCATCGCGCTCCTCGGGCGGAGCGTAGGCGATCCCGCCAAATTCGGTGAGCACGACGGGCTGACCGGTCGGCTCGTGCCCCCCCAGGGTGGAGAGGCGACCACCGGGACGCACCCGGCGCAGGATAGTCGGGATGTCCTCGTGTCCCCAGTACCGTTGATGGATGCGAGCCGGGTCTTCATCGTAGTCATGGACACCGATGATGTCGGTCTCGGCGCTCTCCCATCCATCGTTGCCAACGACGGGGCGGCTCGGGTCGAGCGCCTTCGTTAGGTGGTAGAGGGCCTGGATAAAGTGTTGCTGCGGCGGATGCGTTGGCAGGTCCGGCACCCCCCACGACTCATTGAACGGCACCCAGGTGACGACACTTGGATGGCTGACATCGCGGAGCAGCGCCGCGGTCCACTCTGTGACAAGGCGATCGATACTGGTCAGCGTGAAGCGATAGGCGCTGGGCATCTCCTCCCAGACCAGCAGACCCAGGCGGTCCGCCCAGTAGAGGTACCGTGGATCTTCGATCTTCTGGTGCTTGCGAACGCCATTGAACCCCATCGCCTTGACCAGCTCGACATCGCGCCGCAGCGCATTCCCATCCGGCGCCGTCATGCCACTGTCGGGCCAGTACCCCTGATCCAGCACCAGCCGCAGTTCTAAGGCCCGGTTATTGAGAACGAACCGGTCCCCTTCGACACCAACCGCGCGCAGCGCCGTGTAACTGAAGACTTCATCGATGACCTCGCCGTCCGGTCCCAGCAGTCGCAGCGTGGCGTCGATCAAGGTCGGTGACGCCGGGCTCCAGAGCAGCTCATTGCGGAAGTCGTCGATCCCGGGATCGGAGAGCGCGATGCGACGGTGCACTTCGCCGGAGACGACCGAGTAGACATCGTGCGCCAGCCGGCGCTCCGTGTCTTCGACCAGTGCCGTCAGGATGACTTCGAGCCGCAGGTCTTCCCGGTACTCCCCCTCGGTGACGACCTCACAGGCAATGTCCCAAGCCGCGAGTCCGGGTATCCACCGCAACGAGTCGATCCAGGAGGCTGGGCGTCGCTCCAGCCAGACCGTTTGCCAGATACCGGTCGTTCTGGGATACCAGATGGAATGGGGTTCGAGTTGCCAGTCCTGCTTGCCGCGCGGCTTGGCCAGGTCGTGCGGGTCGTCCTCAGCGCAGACAATGACCTCATGCTCCGTTCCAGGGAGCAGGAAATCGGTAATGTCGATCTCAAACGGCGTGTATCCGCCTTCGTGACAGCCCGCGAACGTCCCGTCGACCCACACGCGAGCGGAGTGATCGACCGCCCCGAACATGAGGAATATCCGCTCGCCACCCACCACCGGGGCAATCTCGACGGTGCGCCGGTACCAGCACGAGCGGAAGAATCCCTCGGCGGCGACTCCGCTCAGCAGCGTCTCCGGCGCAAAGGGAACGTTGATCGTTCGATCCCAGGTGACCTCGCCGGGGAGCGACCAGTCACCATCCGGATCGAGCGCGAAATCCCAGCGCCCATCGAGCGACTCCCAACTCGGTCGCTGCAATTGAGGTCGAGGGTGGATTTCCGAGACGCCGGCCATGCATGCTCCTTCACCACAATCGCACAGCGTCCGGATCGACCCGGAGCGCATCGCGACACCTGTGTCATTGTAAGCACGGGCGA
>DASUQU010000081.1:0-4388 GCA_036280495.1 Thermomicrobiales bacterium
CGTTCGCGGTCGACGAGATTCTTCGCCTGCGGGCTCAGAATGACACGACGTTCACTGCCCGCTCTATGTCAGTGCTCGAACGCCGCCAAGTAGATCATCCAGGAGGCGGCGCTTGGGGAGCGCTTTGGCCATGGCGATGATCTTCTTCTGCTTCTCCTTCTTCGACACGCCGTCGACCCGCAGGTACTCCTCGAACATCCCTGACAGCAGCTGCGGATAGTCGCGCAGCAGGTGGGGTCGCGGGTGAGCGAAGTCGGTGACGTTGCGGATCTTGTGCAGGTCGGCCATCACGACGCTCTCGTCGAGAAGCTCGCGGTAGCGCGACAAGCTCATCGCCGAAAAGTCGTCATTCGCCTTCGCTTCGATGATCGCTTGTGCCGCCAACTTGCCCGAGAGCATGGCCAGATTGGCGCCCTCCCGATTCAGGGGATTGACGAGCTGCGCGGCATCACCGACCACCACGGCGCCGTCCGCGAACACTTGCGGCAGCCGGTTGTATCCCCCTTCCGGGATGAGATGACCCGAGTATTCGAGCGTCTCCCCACCGCTGATGAGCGGCGCGATCGCCGGGTGCGCTTTGAAGCGGTCGAGCATGTCGTTGACGTTGAACCCGGATTCGATGAGATCTTCCAGCAGCGCGCCGGTCCCGATCGAGAGGCTCTCTTTGTTGGTGTAAATGAAGCCGTAGCCAAGGAGACCGGAGGTCGACTCACCAAAGATTTCCAGCGCCGTGCCCATTCCGGATGGCAGCGCAAAGCGCGCCTCGATGACGTCAGCGGGCAGCGCGATCAATTCCTTGGCCACCAGCGCCTGCTCGATTGGCTCCCATTCGCGGTGCAACCCGATCTTCTGCGCGAGCAGCGAGTTCGCGCCGTCGGCGATGACGACACAGCGCGCCATCAGCTCGCCTTCCGCGTCGCCGGTGGTGACGCCGACGACGGCGCCGTCGTCCCAGAGCAGATCGACCACCGTCAACTCGGCATACACCTCCGCCCCAGTCTCTTCCGCCTTTGTGGCGTACCAGCGATCGAACGGAGAGCGCAGCACGCTGTAGGCGTTGAACGGGGGCTCGGCGAAGCGTTCCGACCGGTAGGTGGCGCCCATCATCGCGTCATCCGTGAGCAGCACGTAGCGCTGCTCGACGATTGGTCGCTCCAGGGGTGCTTCGTCCTCGAATCCTGGCACCACGGCCTCAGTCGGCTCCCGATAGAGAATCCCTCCCCAGACGTTCTTAGCACCCGGAAATTGGCCACGCTCCAGCACGACCACCGAGAGCCCGGCGGCTGCCATCTCCTTCGCCGCGGTGATCCCGGCCGGTCCAGCCCCCACCACGATGGCGTCGAATCGATCGTCCTCCATGTGTGAATCCTTTGTTCAGCCGGTCCCCGGTAAGTTCATCAACTTCATCAAGTTCATCAAGTTCGCCCGGGACGGTCACCGGCTACCAGCCAATAGCCAACGGCTAATTGCCCATTCCCCACCACTCTCGCCTGGCCCCGCTATACTGCTCGCTGCTTTCGCGAAGAAACGGTACATCGCTGAATCCGCGCCGAATTGCGGGTTTTCGCCAAGTGTAGGCAAGGAGCAATCGGCCAGATGGACTTCACCCTGACTCCCGAGCAGATCCAGCTTCGTGACACCGTGCGCGAGTTCGCCGCCCGCGAGGTCGCGCCGTACATCCAGGAGTGGGACGCCAAAGGCGAATTCCACCCCGAAGTGCTGCGCGCAATGGGTGAGCTCGGCATCCTTGGTCTTCCCATTCCGGAGCAGTATGGCGGCTCTGGGTTCGACTACGTGGCCCTGGCCCTCGCCTGCGAGGAGCTGGAGTACGTCGACACCTTTTTGCGAGTGGTCATGAGCGTCCACGTCGGGCTCAACAGCCTGGCTCTGCTGCAATGGGCCACTGACGAGCAGAAGCAGCGGTTTCTCGTTCCGCAGGCCCAGGGTGAAAAGTTCGGCACCTTCGCGCTGACTGAGCCAAACGCCGGCAGCGACGCCGGGTCGATCGAGTCGACCTACGTCCGGGACGGCGATGCCTACGTTCTCAACGGCGCCAAGATGTGGATCTCGCTCGCCGACTTCGCCGACCACTTCCTGATCTTCGCCTCGTTCGACCGCAGCCTGAAGCACAACGGACTCACCGCCTTCATGCTCGAGCGAGGCATGCCGGGTCTGACGACCGGCCCGATCAAAGGGAAGCTCGGCGTGCGCGCCGGTAACACCGGCGAGCTTGCCTTCAACAACGTCCGCGTCCCGCTCGAAAACCGCATCGGCGAGGAGGGAGAGGGTTTCAAGATCGCGATGAGCTGCATCGACCAGGGCCGGTTCACCGTCGGCGCCGGCGCGGTTGGGCTCATTCGCGCCTGTCTCGACGCGAGTACCCGGTACGCAAACGAGCGCCTCGCCTTCGGCCAGGAGATCGGCCGCTTCGAGCTCGTCAAGCAGATGATCGCCAGGATGGTGGCCGGGTACGAAGCTTCCCGTCTGCTGACCATGCAGGCCGCCGATCTGAAGAACCGGGGCATCCGCAACACGCGTGAGACATCCCTGATGAAGTGGTACGGCTGCGACGCCGCACTGGAAGCGGCAAACGACGCCATTCAGATCCATGGGTCGTACGGCTATTCCAACGAATATCCGGTCGAACGCTTCTGGCGGAACGCCCGCGGCGCGGTGATCTACGAGGGCACGCGAGAGATCCACACCATCCTGCAGGCGGACTATGCCCTCGGTTACCGGCAAGACAAGCCGCTGCGCTGTCCGCAGCCACCGGCGGAAGGTTTCGAGCGCCAGGACGAGCGCGTTCCGGCTCTGGCGCTCTAGGAGTTAAACCGACTCCGAAGACCGTTCCACCTGGATCCAAGGGACTCGTTGCTCACATGCTGGCACGGTGCATGAAGGGTTTCTCTAGAGTTGCTCTTCACACCGGGCCGCAACTCCTTGCGTTTCGATGGTGATCACAGGTTGATTCAGGGAGCAGAAAACGCGATGGTGGACCCCAGGCAGTCGTTGCAACAAGCACTCTCATCTCGCGGGAACCGCAGACGGGCCGCACAGACAATCGCCGCTGCGGCGGGCAGCCTGTTGCTGCTCGAGGCCGCAACGCATCAGGGCAGCCCGCTCGCATTTGCGCAAGACGACGATGACAGCTCTGGTCACGGCCGGGGGCGCGGGCGCGGCAGGGGCGGCGACGAGGACAACAGCGGGCCCGGCAACGCAGAGGACGCAGAGGACCCGGCCGCAGCCGCTGAAGAGCCTGCGGATGCAGCCGCAGATGTCGAATTGCAGGCGGAATCGCTCGAAGTCCGCATCGTCGGTGACGACGCGGGTGATTTCGTTCCGGGCGAGCTGACCGTCGATGTCGGTCAATCCGTCACGTTCGTCAACGAACACAGCGACGAGCACACTGCCACTGGCTCAGGTTTCGACACTGGCATCATCCCGGATGAGGGTGGTACGGCCACGGTCGTGCTCGACACGCCCGGCGTTTTCCCCTATGCCTGTCAGATCCACCCCGAGATGACCGGGGTCATCCGCGTCCGCGACGAAAACGGCGTCGTGCCGGAAACCCAAACGACCGCGCAAGAAATCCCAGCCGATGCCACTACCGTCGTCATCGCCAATCTCGCCTTCGACCCGCCGGCGATCACCGTCCCTACTGGAACGACGGTCGCCTGGACGAACGACGACGCACCGCCTCACACCGTCACGTCCACCGACGGCGCCTTCGACTCCGGCATCCTCGATCCAGGGGGCAGTTTTTCGTTCACATTCAACGAGCCCGGCACGTTCGAGTACGTCTGCCAGTTGCACCCGCAGATGCAAGGAACCGTGACCGCCGAAGGTGACGCCGTAGCGGGTGCGCCGCAACCCGCCGCTGGCGGTCAGACCGAGTCCCCCGCTCCACAGTCAGCCGCGCCGACCGATGGCGCCGTATCGATCGTTGACTTCTCGTTCGAACCGGCGACGCTTGATGTGGAGGCAGGTGCAATGGTGGTCTGGACGAACGACGGGCAGGCCCCGCACACGGTAACCGGTGATTTTGCCGCAGCGGGCCCTCCTGGCGCTGGGCGGGGTGGCGCTGCTCGCCTTCCGCCTCCAAGGTCGTCACCCGCTTCCGCCACCCGCGCTGGGTCGGCATGCGGGTGGGCCCGCGGGAGCTGGTGCTGTGGTCCTTTCTCATGACCTCGGCGCACGGTGCGGGGCTGATACTGGCACCGGTGCTCGTGGCCATGCGGGGCGAGGGCACGGCGAGCGTCCTGGCCCACGACGAGCATCTCGGGCACCTGGGACACCAGCCGTCCGGTGGGAATGACGCCCTGCTCCCGACGCTGGTCGCGGTCGGGCTGCATTCGCTGGCGATGCTCGCGGTGGCAGGGATTCTCGCG
>DASUQU010000082.1:0-2705 GCA_036280495.1 Thermomicrobiales bacterium
AGCTGCCAGGCGCTCATCCCTTCCGGTGAGGTGGCCGATGTCCCGATCGCCCAGGGGAAGGCCAGGCAGTCGATATCGACGCTCAGGTAGATGAGGTCGGTCCCATCCCCGGCGATCTGCAATGCCTCGGCGATGCAGTCCGCTATCCCCCGCCGCTGCAAGTCGCGGCCGCTGATAACCGTGACCCCTTGCCCCCTTGCCCACTGCATGTAGTTGGCGGCGTTCATGAAGCCGTGGATGCCCAGCTCGACGACGTTACGGCCTTCGATCGGCAGACCGCCGGTGAGCACGGCCCGGAACGGCGTGCCATTGTGTGGGCCGTGCTCGAAGTTGCGCACGTCGAGGTGGGCGTCGATGTTGATGATGCCGACGCGCTTGTCCGGGTTCGCCTCGCAGAAACCGCGCACCGCGGGCGCTGTGACGGAGTGATCACCGCCGATCATCACCGGCACGAAGCGCGGCTCGATGGCGCAGGCGGCGGCGACGGCGGCCTCGATCTTGGCGTGAGCGACAGTGACGTCGGTGAGATGCCCGCCGACGTCGCCGAGATCGCGCGCCCGCAGGCGCCGGATGTCGGTGTCCCAGTCTGGCGAATAGGTCGTGTTGTAGCGGAAGGCGAGGCGGACCGATTCCGGAGCGGCATAGGCGCCGGACGGATTGATGGATGCCCCCGAATACGGTAACCCGATCAACCCGGCGTCTAGCGGGTCCTCGCCATCCCACGGCGTCAGCCAGTTGCTGACCCGCAGTTCTTCACTGTCCTGCCAGCCCGCGCGTTTGATGACGCTCGCTGGCGACAAATGCGGAACGCCGAATCGCGGTGGTACGCCGATTGCCACGAACTCCCTCCAACACTCGATGATCTGCTCGTATCTGAAGGCAGCATACTTGGGGCAATCGCACCGGGCGCAGACGTATGGAGTCCGGAGTGGGATGTTCATCGGCGAACACTGTGAACAGTAGTTACTGGTCCTCAGCCCGGTTGATTACGATCACGGGTCACCCGTTGAGCGGCGCTCTAGTCCAGCGCGCTTGTGATGCGACCTACGTCTTCGTCGCTCAGCTCGACCACTCCAGTCAGCAGCTCATCCAGCAGCTCATCGAACAGGCGAGGCACTTTTGCCGCGTAATCCAGGAGTCCGCGTGTGGCGAGGATCCGGTCCGCCAGCTAAGCGTCCGCGATCTCGCCACCGACGCAGGCCGACAAAAACAGCAACGAGCGACGCGCAGTGGCTAATAGCTCCTCTTCCGTGATCGTGTTGTCGGCGAAGACGTCGGGCTCATTCTCTTCCTTCACCAGGTAATCCTCCGTTCGCATTCGAACGCCCGTCAGTAGCGCAGTCACTCGCCCCGGTTGCGGTCACGCAAACGGTTCCACGCGGCTGCAACATGAAGACGTCCGCGGAGTCGCTTCCGCCGCTGCCTGCGTAATGACCTGGAGGGAAAAGGGATGAGTGCCGGCAGACTCTACCGCTTCCTTGATCGGGGATCGAGCGCGTCGCGCAGCCCGTCGCCAATCAGGTTGGTGGCGAGCACGGTGGCGAAGAGGAAGGAGCCGGCGAAGACCGAGATCCACCAGGCTTGCTGCAGCCGGGGTTGGCCGTCACTGACGATACTGCCCCATGTCGGAGTCCTGGGTGGCACGCCGGCGCCGAGGAACGAGAGGGAGGCTTCGGTCAGGATCGCGAACGCCACGACGAATGTCCCTTGCACGATCAGCGGCGACAGCGAGTTTGCGAAGATGTAGCGGCGCATGATTGGGAAGTCGCGCATACCGATAGCCCTCGCAGACTCGACATATGTTTGCTGCCGGTTCATCAACGTCGTGCCCCGCACCAGCCGGGCAATGTTTGGTGTGTAGACGACCGACAGAGCGACGATCACGTTCTCTGTTGCCGGGCCAAGGGTGGCCATGATGGTGAGAGCGAGAAGAATGCTGGGGAACGCCTCCAACCCATCCATGACGCGCATGAATAGCGAGTCGAGGCGCGGGTAATATCCGGCGACCAGTCCGATGAGGGACCCGAGGACCGTTGCCCCTACCATTACCGTTACCCCGACCAAGAGGGAGATACGCGCACCATAGATCACGCGGCTGAAGACGTCGCGGCCCAGGTCATCGGTACCGAACCAGTACGTCGACGACGGTGGTTCGAGGCGATCGGCCGGGTTGACGAAGTTTGGGTCGAACGGCGCGACAGCGGGCGCAAATATGGCGAGGAGCAACATCAGGAGCAGGAAGCCGAGACTTGCGACGGCGGCCGGATTCTCGAGCAGCAATCGCACCCAATAGTATTTCGATGCTGGCGTGATCGCGGAGAGTCTCAGTTGACCGCTCTTCGTCGGCGAAGTGCGGCTAGTCGTCGCGACGGCTTCAGTCAGTGCCATAGCGAATTCTCGGGTCGACATAGACGTACAGGAGATCGACCCCCAGCATCACCAGAACTTCGATTGCCGCCACCGTCATCACCGCGCCCTGGACCAGTGGGATATCCCGGCGGACCACACTTTGCACCAGGAGCCGACCCATCCCCGGGATGTTGAAGACGTTCTCGATCACGACAGCGCCGCCGAGCATGCCGGCAAACGTCACGCCAATGATGGTGAGCACGGGAATCAACGCGTTGCGAAAGGCGTGCGCCACGACCACCCGCCGCTCTGCAAGGCCCTTGGAATAGGCAGTTCGCACATAGTCTTCATTGAGC
>DASUQU010000083.1:0-4804 GCA_036280495.1 Thermomicrobiales bacterium
CATCGACCACCAACCCGTCGATCAAACCGGCGTAGAGGCGGGCCACGCCGAGCGCCGAAACCTCATGGCCGAGCGTTGCCAGCATCTGCGCCGCCGGCCCCTTCAGCGCGCGGCCACCGATGATCGGGCTCACCGCAACGACCGGCCCCGGGGTATCGGCAAGTGCCTCGCGCATCCCCGGGGTGCCCAGGATCGGGGCGACACTGACGATTGGGTTCGAGGGGGCGATAACCACTGCTTCCGCCTCGCGGATCGCGGCCAGCGCGTCAGGATGGGCCGTTGCCTGCTCGATTCCGGCGAAGGTCACGCCCAGGACATCGTCGCTCTGCCGGCGTCCCACAAAGTAGTCCTGGAACTCGAGCCTCCCCGCCGGGGTATCGACCAGGGTCGCAACCTGATCGTCTGTCATCGGCACGATCCGGCTGCAGATACCAAGTGCGCTGGAGAGTTCAGCCGTAACCGCCGAGAGCGGCTGTCCCGCACGCAGCCGTTCGGTCCGCAAGATGTGTGTCGCGAAGTCCTGGTCCCCAAGCAGGAACCACGGTTTCTCACCGTAGCGGGCAATAGCGTCGAGCGTGTTCCGGGTATCCCCGGCGACGCCCCAGCCGTTGATCGGATCGGCCATCCCAGCCAGGGTGTACATGACCGTATCCAGGTCCGGGGAGATGCGGAGTCCATAGAGTTCGAAATCGTCGGCGGTGTTGACCACCACGGTCAGGTCGCCTGGCGGTAGCGCCGCCTGCAAGCCCTGCGCCATCTTGGCGCCACCAACGCCCCCCGCAAGCACGACGATCACGGATCACTCCTCGCCGTCGAACCCGTGGACGTCTGCACGATCGACGTGGAGCACGAGCGTCACCCGTTCCTGGGGAGCGAAGACCTCCCGCGCCATCTTCTCGGCCGTCTCGGCGTCGTGGTAGCGCCGGGCCAGCGCCGCGATGTCTGCCTGCGCTGTTGCCGGGTCTTCAATGAACTCGATGACGCCGTCGAGCGTAACGTAACGGAATCCGTCCTCGACGCACACCGAGGCTCGCGGATCGCGACTCAGGTTTCTGTCCTTCTTGCGGCCGGGTTTGGTGTTCATGACGATTGTGTCGCCGCGCAGCTCGTACCACATCACCGTCTGCTGGGGACTGCCGTTAGCGTTCACTGTGGCCAGTACCGCGAAGCGCTCCTCTTCGAGAAACGTCCGCACATCTTCCCTGAGCTGCACGCCGACTCCTTCCCCGGTCAATCGCCGATGCCGCAGTCTACTCAGCGCCGTCAAGCGCGGACGAGCATCGGGACCCGCATATACTTGCGCCACGCCATTCTTCGCCTACCCGACCCGAGGAGCTCGATGCCGTCCGATTCTCTGGCAGTCGACCGCGCGCCGTTGCTTTTCGCGCTCGACGCGGGGACATCGTCAGTACGGGCGTTAGCGTTCGACAACCTGGGTCACGCCCTCGCGGAGACGGAGGAGCAGCTCCCCTACCGGCTGGAGACAACACCGGACGGCGGCGCCACCTTCCCGGCTGAGCCATTGTTCGATCTGATCGTGAGGGCCATCGATGGAGTGGTCGCGCGCCTCGGCGATGCAACCGCCGGCGTCGCGGCGGCGGGCAGCACCTCGTTCTGGCATAGTCTCATGGGAATTGACAACACCGGCGCGCCGACCACCCCGGTCTTCTACTGGGCAGACACCCGCTCCTCGCAAGAGGCAACCAGGCTTCGCACGGAACTCGACCCGAACGCCGTCTGGCAGCGGACAGGCTGTCGCCTCCATTCATCGTACTGGCCGGCCAAGCTCCGCTGGCTGCGGCGAACCGAGCCCGACGCGTTCCTACGCACAACCCGCTGGCTCTCTTTTGCCGAGTACGCCCTCAGTCGCCTCTGCCAGAATGAGGCGAGCGCCGCGACCATTTGCATGGCCTCGGGAACCGGGCTCCTCGACGTGCACGCGATGGTCTGGGATGCCGAGATGCTCGAGGTGTCAGGTATCGGCGTCGATTGCCTTTCGCCGCTGGTCGATCTCGGTCCACCTGGAAACTTGCGGCCGGAGTTTGCTAAGCGCTGGCCGGCGCTTGCTGGTGCTCACTGGTTTCCGGCGCTCGGAGATGGCGCCTGCGCCAACGTCGGAAGTGGCGCCACCAGTCCCTCTCGCATTGCGCTCACGGTTGGCACCTCCGCTGCGGTGCGCGTGATCCTGCCGCGGCCGCCAGATCAGCAATGGGCCGTTCCGGATGGACTCTGGGCCTACCGGCTCGACAGCAGCCGCGCCGTCCTCGGCGGCGCCCTCTCTAACGGCGGTAACCTCCTCCGCTGGATCTGGAATACGACCGGCACGGACAGGGATGACGAGACGACCGCGGCGGCCGCCGTCCTGTCCCCGGATTCGACCGGTCTGACCTTCCTGCCCTTTCTCGCTGGAGAGCGATCGCCTGGCTGGCATGACGACGCCTCGGGAGTCATCGCTGGGCTCACCCTGTCCACGCGGCCGGAGCATCTCATTCGAGCCGGCATGGAGTCGGTCGCCTACCGACTCGCTGACGTCTATGAGGCGTTGCGTCCGCTTGCCGCTCCCGAGCACGAGGTCGTCGCGTCCGGCGGCGCGATTCTCGTCATGCCTTCCTGGCTCCAGATCACGACTGATGTGCTCGGCCACATCCTAATCGCCGCAACGCCGGACGATGAGAGCACCGCACGCGGCGCCGCGCTCATGGCGGCGATCGGGGCCGGAGTTGTCCCTGGGATCGACGGTATTTTCGACGTGGCGGGCGCTTCCCAATACGTTCCCAATATGGCGAATCACGAGCGCTACCGCGACGCCAGGGCCCGGCAGGCGCGGCTCGAGCAATCGCTGGTTGTCACAGAAGAATTCGTCTGATGCAACCCCTGCTAGCAGTCTTCGCCCATCCCGACGATGAAACATTCGGTGCGGCCGGGGTCATGGCCGCTGCAACCGAGCGCGGAGTGCCGGTGACGGTCATCAGCGCCACCCGCGGCGAGGCCGGCGAGAGCGCAATTGCTGGGCTCGATGACCCCGAGCGACTCGGCGTAGTCCGCGAGCGGGAGCTGCGTGAGGCCATGCGCCAGATCGGGGTCTCGGATGTTCGCCTGCTCGGCTACCGTGACTCGGGGATGGCCGGATCTCCTACGGCGGAGGATCCGCGGGCGTTCATCCGCGCGCCAGTCCAGATCGTGGCCGCGCAGCTCGGTTTGGAAATTCAGTCGCTCCGCCCGCAGGCGATCCTCACGTTCGGACCGGAAGGTCTGTACGGGCACCCGGACCATCTGCATATCCATCACGTTGCGCTTCGTGCGATTCAGATCGCTGCTGATCCCTCGCATACGGATGGTCCCGCATGCGAGCCGTGGCAGACTCCCGCTCTCTATTTCGCGGCGTTCCCGCGGGAGGACATGCTCGCCGTGCTCGACCGGCCGAACAGCCCGCTTAGATCCCTTTCGGCAGAAGCCCGGGCAAATGTCGGCACGCCTCGCTCGCAGATCACGCACAAGATCAATATCAGACCGTGGGCGGAGCGCAAACATGCCGCCATCGAGTCTCATCGCACTCAAACCGCTGAAGGTGGCCCGCTGTCAGGTATTCCCCCGGAAGTGCGTGAATGGCAACTCGCGGATGAGTACTTCGTCCGGGTGCCGCTGCCCTGGTCCACGCCCGAGAATAGCGTCACCAGCGACATCATCGCCGAGCTCGCCGCTGAGCAGAATCTCGGCTGATCTGCCCAACTCCACCCCGACAGTCTTGGTGCCGCGCGCCCAACGACCTTCCGGTTGCGGCGGCGTACGCTCATCACATCGCCAGAGGCTTTTGCCTTGGCTGTGACTTTTGACGCCTTCGCTGCTGTGAAGCGGATTCAGATGAACGAACCGACCATCACCCCCATTGCTCTGCCCGGCGTCGCGAGCCCAGCAAGCGATCTTTTCATGTGGCGCGGCAACGGCATCGTTCTCATCGGAGCCCACGACGACGGTCGCTGGGTCCTTGCCAGGGCATG
Organism: Thermomicrobiales bacterium; assembly: GCA_036280495.1. GTDB lineage: Bacteria > Chloroflexota > Chloroflexia > Thermomicrobiales > UBA6265 > JACCXM01. Next base: position 3,999 of record DASUQU010000083.1, read on the forward strand.
GCTCGAAGGCGACCGGCTGGAACACGTCCGCCGCTGGTCATTCGCGCAACCGATTCCCTTCTCTCGACAAGTCCGTCGCTTGATCGCGGAGGCAAACGGCAACCTCGCACTCGCCCAGGGTGAGGGACTCCGCGCCTTGGCCTGGACCGAAGCTGCCTCCTGAGTCACTTCCGCCGCTCATGCGGCCGCCGCAGCTTGTGTCAAGCCGGGGCCCGAGAGATCCCGCTAAACCGCCTCCGCGTGTGCTAGGACGAAATTCTTCGCCGCAAGAAGCTCAGCGTGACCCATTTCTCTCACCGCACTCTTGTCGGCGAAGTACAGGCAGATACGCACACGTCCTGCCGGTTGGTGGCGTCGTTCGATTGACGGCGAGAAACGACTCTCCATAGAAGTCCTCACGCACAGCTTATGCTCCCCACCCGTGCGCGTCGCCTGGAGTCCAAGCGTCGCGGCCTAACCTGTACGGCTGTACACAATCAGCCACTCTTTACCCTGATCTTTCGCTCGGATGATCCGGCTCCGGGAACCGCGCCGGAGGCGATCACCGCCCGGTCTCCCCGGCGGTGATCCGCTCTCCGTGGCGCCCACCTCCATGGACGGTACAGGTAGAACCTCTCGTGCTGCGCTTCACAGCTGACGACGTGGTGGCGCTGGCGGCGGATTAGGGGAGCGGGGAAGAGTGATGCCGGGTCCTCGGGAAAATTGGTTCCGATAATCCGGGACTGGTCGCGTTATTTGGAATCGGGGTCATACGCTTCCAACCGGAAAGTCGGGGAGGGTGGTTCCGGTAATGAGCCTGCCTGTTG
>DASUQU010000084.1:0-2241 GCA_036280495.1 Thermomicrobiales bacterium
TACGCCGGCTCCAATATGAACGTGGCGATCACCAGCATCGCGGAGGATCTGGGTACGACCACCCACGGCGTTCAGACGGCGATCACCCTTTTTACCTTGACGATGGCCGCGCTGATGATTCCCGGGAGCAAGCTCACAGACATCCTCGGCCGCAAGCGCTGCTTCATGCTGGGCCTGGTGATTTATGGGGCTGGCGCCCTGCTGGCCTCGTTCGCGCAAGGTCTCGGAGTGCTGATCGCCGGCTATTCCCTGCTGGAGGGGATCGGGTCGGCGCTCATGATTCCGCCGATCTATATCATCCTCACGGTCGCGTTCGCCGACCTTGAATCGCGCGCCAAGGCGTTCGGCCTGGTGAGTGCCGCGGCTGGACTTGGGTCCGCGGCCGGCCCGTTGATTGGAGGTCTCATCACGAGCGCCATCAGCTGGCGGGCTTCGTTCATTGCCCAGGTCCTTGTGGTGCTGGCGATCCTCCTCATGGGTCGGAAGTTCTCGGGTGCGAAGGGCACGAAGACAGGGTTCGATATCGTGGGGGCCGTTCTATCGGCCGTCGGTCTGGTCTTCGTGGTGTTGGGCATCCTTCAGTCGGGAGACTATGGCTGGTTGCGAGCAAAGAAGGACTTCGTGATCGGCGACACAGTCCTGATCAGCGAAGGCGGCATCTCCCCGGTGTGGCCGCTGGTCGGGATCGGGGCAATCTTCCTGATCTGGTTCTTCGCTCACATTCGGGCAAAGGAGCGACGCGGTGAAGAACCGCTGCTTTCCACCAGGCTGTTCCGCAATCGAACGTCGAATCTGGGGCTGGTGACCCAGAACATGCAGTGGCTCATCCTGCAAGGCAGCTTCTTCGTGATCTCGGTCTTCCTGCAAACGGTCCGCGGCTACAGCGCGATCGAGACCGGGCTCATTCTCACCGCCTCGACGCTCGGCATCCTTCTCTCGTCCGCCGTCGCTGGAAGGCTGGCACAACGGCGACCGCAGGTCGTGCTCGTGCGAATGGGATTTGCGACGACGATCGCGGGAGCCATTCTGCTCCTCCTGATAGCCGATGCCACGTCGCCAATCTGGACGTTTCTGCCCGGTCTGTTCTTGATGGGGCTCGGCATCGGTGTGATGTTGACGTCATCGGTCAACATCGTGCAGTCGAGTTTCCCCGAGCAGGATCAGGGCGAGATCTCGGGGCTATCGCGCAGTGTCTCGAACCTCGGCTCATCACTCGGTACAGCGCTGGTCGGCTCGGTGCTGGTCTCGACGTTGTTTGGTGACAATCCCAATGCGGCCTACCTGGCCGCTATGATCGTCATGGTGGGCTTCGGTGTGGTGGGACTGGTCGCGGCGCTGCTCATTCCACGCGGTACGGCTCAAGGTGCGGGCGCACCGGCTTGACCATCGGATGCTGCCGCGGTCCTGGAGCGAAGAGACCGGGGAGTCAACCGGGGTTGAGCTAGAACTGATCGGACGGCAACCCCTCGTGCGCGTTTGCGCACTCGGCGTCGTGAACCCGGCACTCGCCGCGATGGCCGACGCGCTCCTCGTCGCGGATCATCCAGTCGAGTGATCTGGGGACCCAGGTGGCGGCCGCGACCGGTTGAGCGGGAAGTGATCCAACGGAGGCACCGTCGATGACCGACGCGACCACGGAGTTCTTCGACACGCTTGCTCGGCGCAGGCACGAACCGCTGCTGAAGAAGGTCACGGGGACCATGCGCTTCGACCTCGCGCAGGGCACGCGAACCGACCACTACTTCGTCGCCGTCAAACACGGGGCCGTTGCTCTGTCGGACGAGAACGTCGAGGCGGATTGCGTCGTTCGCGCCGAGCGGACGCTGTTCGCCGCCATCGCCAGCGGTGAGGAGAACTTGATGGCAGCAGTGCTCCGCGGCGCACTCACGTTTCAGGGCGACGCGCACCTGCTCCTGGCGTTCCAGCGGCTTTTTCCCGGACCGCCAAGTTCACGCGCCCAGCAAGGCACCACCAGCAGTGGGAGGAGGCAGTGATGAGCGAGGGACTCGTCAAGATCCTCGACGGAAACACGTTTGTCGTCAGCGATGCACGCGGCGACATCGAGGCATCACTGACCGACCCGACCGGCCTGTTCTCGTTCGACACGCGCTTCCTCTCGACCTGGGTGCTGACCGTGAACGGAGAGCGGCTCAACCCGCTCTCCGTTGACGACCTGCAGTACTTTGCAACGCGCTTCTTCCTCGTGCCCGGCACGGGGACGGTGTACATCGACGCGAAGCT
>DASUQU010000085.1:0-2899 GCA_036280495.1 Thermomicrobiales bacterium
GGGGGAATGGACACCGCGATTGCCCTGCGCACGATGGTGATCAAGGACGGCATCGTTTCCATGCAGGCCGGGGGCGGAATCGTCGCGGACAGCACTCCGGAAGGGGAGCACGCGGAATCACTACACAAGATGCGAGGTCCATTGCGCGCTATCGAACTGGCTGAGGAGCTCGAAGCCAGTGAGCGGGCGTTAGGAGCCGGGCGATGATTCTACTTCTGGACAACTATGACTCGTTCACCTTCAACCTCTATCAAGCATTGAGCGAGCTCGGGGCGGATGTGGTCGTGCGGCGCAACGATACGGTGACGGTCGGCGAAGTTGAACGGCTCGTACCGGCGCTGGACGGCATCGTCATTTCCCCAGGACCGTGCACGCCGAGCGAGGCCGGTATCTCTGTCCCTCTTGTGCAGCGACTAGCTGGCGCCGTGCCGATCCTCGGTGTCTGTCTTGGGCATCAGGCGATCGGAGCCGCGTTCGGGGGGACTATCGGTCGCGCGCCGAAACTCATGCATGGCAAGGTTTCGATGATTGCCCACGACGGCGCGGGCGTCTTCTCGGGACTTCCAAATCCATTTCAAGCCACACGGTATCACTCGCTAATCGTCGAACGGACGAAACTGCCGCCAGAGCTCGAGGTCACGGCCGAGGCCGATGGCCTCATCATGGGCCTGCGACATCGGTCGTTGCCGGTCGAAGGCGTCCAGTTCCATCCAGAATCGATTTTGACGCCAACCGGAAACGATTTGCTTGCCAACTTTTTGGGGCGGCGGGCGCCGATGCGGGACTTGGCCCTTGCGACTACTTACGGCTAGCCGAGGGAAGGACCGGTTCGTGTCCGACGACCCTGATATCAAGAGCGCCATTCGCACCGTCGTCGAAGGTGGCACCCTCGATGCGGACCTGGCGGCGGCCGCGATGGACCAGATCATGACCGGGGCGGTGACCCCAGCTCAAATTGGTGCGCTGGTGACCGCTCTCCGCATGCGCGGCGAGACAGTGGAGGAGATCGCCGGCTTCGCGTCGGCTATGCGGCGACACGCGCTTCGCGTCGACGTCGATCCTGAAGGAGGCGTCGTTGTCGACACCTGCGGGACGGGAGGAGACGCCTCCGGTACCTTCAACATTTCGACCACGGCCGCTTTCGTCATCGCCGGCGCCGGAATCCGTGTTGCCAAACATGGGAACCGCTCGGTAACGTCGAAATGCGGTTCCGCGGACCTCCTCGAAGGACTTGGAGTTGCCATCGAGCTCTCCCCTGCGGCTGTCGCGCGCTGTGTGGATGAGGTAGGTATCGGTTTCATGTACGCGCCGGCGTTCCACCCAGCGATGCGGTTTGTCGGCCCGACACGGCGGGAGATTGGAATTCGCACGGTTTTCAATATCCTGGGACCGCTCACGAACCCGGCGGGGGCACGACACCAACTGATCGGCGTCGGTCATCCCGAGATTGCGCAGAAACTCGCCTCGGCATCATCCCGGCTGGGGAGCGCACGCGCGGTGCTCGTTCATGCCGAGGAGGGGCTTGACGAGCTCGGGTTATCAGGTTCATCGATGGTGACGGAGTACGATTCCAAGGCTGGTGACGTACGGTCGTACCGCGTCTCGCCAACTGATGTCGGCCTCGTCACTGCGGCCCCGGGAGCGCTCGCCGGCGGCGACGTAGCCGAAAACACGCGAATAACAATGGCTATCCTCGCTGGCGAATCTGGACCGCGACGAGATGTGACGCTGTTGAACGCCGGTGCCGGCATCTACGCCGCGGAAGCCGCTTCATCCATCGCCGAAGGCGTGGAAGTGGCGAGGAAGTCGATCGATTCCGGGCAGGCTATGGAGCGGCTCAAGCGGCTCGTCGCATTGTCACGGGAGCTCAGCGCCGAGGAGGCGGCGGGCGGGGACCCGCGCGTATGACCCACGTTCAGACGGGGACCATCCTGGATGAAATCTTGGGTCGGACGGTGGCCGATCTGCCCCAGCGCAAGTCCTCTGTGCCTGTCTCGGATCTCGAGGTTGCGGCGCGCTCTCGGCCCGCGCCCCTCAGCCTTCGAGCCGCGCTTGCTGGTCAGGAAATGTCGATCATTGCGGAGATCAAGCGGGCCTCGCCTTCACGCGGGACTTTTCCAGTCACGGTCGAACCTGCCACTCTCGCCGCAGACTACATCACAGGGGGTGCGGCCGCGATCTCGGTCCTGACCAATGGGCCGTTCTTCCAGGGGAGCCTGGACGACCTCGACACCACCGCTAGTGTTGCTCGCAGTCGCCCGCGACCCGTTCCCGTACTTCGCAAGGACTTCGTGGTCGACCCGTATCAAATCGTCGAGGCGCGGGCCTATGGTGCGGATGCGGTGCTCTTGATCGTTGCGGCCCTCGACGACGAGTTGTTGACGGAACTCCTCGCAGCCGCCGCGGCATCGGGGATGGACGCGCTCGTGGAGGTCCACGATGAGCGCGAGATGGAACGGGCGGTGACAGTCGGCGCGAAACTGGTAGGGATCAACAATCGCGATCTGAAGAGCTTTTGGGTCGATCTGAGCGTCAGCGAGCGCTTGGCCCCGCTTGCGCCGGAGGGTAGCGTCGTCGTCGCCGAGAGCGGAATATTCGGACCGGAAGAAGTCAAGCGGCTGCATGACGCGGGAGCGGAAGCGGTCCTCGTTGGAGAAAGTCTTGTCACATCGCCCGACCGGGTCGCCGCGGTGAAGGCACTGTTGCAATGGCAGAACTAGTTCCGGTACACGAGCGCTTGAGCCAGCTTCTTGCTCGCGGGAGCGTCGTGAAGATCTGCGGCTTGCGCAATCCGGAGCACGCGGCGGTCGCCGCGTCGGCTGGGGCGGATCTGATCGGGTTCATCTTTGTGCCCGCGCGACGACAGGTCACCGCGACGACGGCGCGGCAGTGCATCGCC